>JANTFY010000019.1 GCA_024763185.1 Gammaproteobacteria bacterium
CCACCCAATCCAAGAATTAACATCTCCATCGGACGTATACCCAGATTTTGGCCACCAAATTCCGGGGGACCATCCATCACCACCGAATGCCCACTGGCTGACTCGCCGACAAAACTCATATTATCGAGCCATTTAACTTTTGATTTCATGATTGATACTCATTTTGTTAGGGAAATAAATATGCTATGTTAGCGCGATTCAAAAAATTATAAACAGGAACTATCGTGAGCTTGGAACCGATTCGCAAGGTGGCACCACAATCCAACCCTGCACTGGAAAATTTTTTAAAGCACTGCCATAAAAAAACCCTGCCAGCCCGGCAAACCATTATTCATGCGCGCGATGAATCGCATACCCTTTATTACATTATCGAGGGTTCAGTCAGCGTGGTTATTGAAGATGAAGACTGTAATGAAATCGTGCTGGCCTACCTTAATCCCGGTGATTTTTTTGGCGAAATGGGCCTGTTTGAAAAAAACATGAAACGCAGCGCCTGGGTCATTACCCGTACCAAGTGCGAAATCGCTGAAATCCATTACAGCCAGTTCATCACCATGGCCAAGGAAAGCCCTGAAATCCTGTTCCAGCTATCCGCCCAACTGGCCGACCGCTTACGAAATACCAGCCGCAAAGTCAGCAATCTGGCCTTTATGGATGTCACCGGACGCGTCGCCCGTTGCCTGCTGGATCTGGCCCGGCAACCCGATGCGATGACACATCCAGACGGTATGCAGATCAAGGTCACGCGTCAGGAAATAGCGAAGATAGTGGGCTGTTCGCGCGAGATGGCGGGAAGAGTCATCAAGTCACTGGAGGAAGACAACCTGATCTCTGCGCACGGCAAAACCATCGTGGTTTTCGGTACCCGCTAAAACGCTTACTTGGCAAATATTTCAGACAGTGCCTGTCCCGGGTCCGCTTGTCGCATAAAAGCTTCTCCGACCAGAAAGGCATCAACCTGGTGATCGCGCATAAACTTGACGTCTTCACGCGTATGGATGCCACTCTCGGTCACCACAAAACAGTCCTGCGGTAATAAATGCAACATCTGCAGCGTGGTGTACAAACTGGTTTCAAAGGTACGCAGGTTGCGGTTATTGATTCCTACCATGGGCAAATCCAGTTCCAGTGCGCGCTTCATTTCGGTTTCATCATGCACCTCAACGAGTACATCCATACCCAATTCAGTAGCCAGTGTATACAGTGATGTTAATTGCTGTTGATCGAGCGCGGCCACGATCAGCAAGATACAATCGGCACCCAACGCCCGCGCCTCTATCACCTGGTACGGATCCACAATAAAATCCTTGCGAATGACCGGCAATTCACAGGCCTGCCGGGCGGCAATAAGATACTCATCACTACCCTGAAAAAAATCCACATCGGTTAATACCGACAGGCAGGCGGCCCCACCGCGTTGATAGGAACGGGCTATTTCCGGTGGATTAAAGTCCTGGCGAATAACACCTTTACTGGGCGAGGCTTTTTTGATCTCGGCAATAACTGCGGGTTCGTTATTTGCCATTTTTTGCTGCAGGGCGTTCACGAAACCCCTCACACCAGGGGCTTCAGTTACGGCCTTGTCCAGTTCGGCTCTGGGTTTAAGAGCTTTTCGACTTTCGATTTCCTGGGCCTTGCGCGCCAGTATCTTTTGCAATATATCGGCTTGATCAGTCATGATTTATGTGGCGCTTGCCGTTACCAGTTTTTGTAGCACCTCATTGGCTCGGCCCTCGGCAATCGCTTTTTGTGCCTGTTGCACTCCCTGCTGATGCGAATCAGCAAGACCGGATACATAGATGGCAGCGCCGGCATTCAGGCACACGATATTCAATGCGGCACCCGGGGTATTATCAAAAACCGTTTTGATCATCGCCAGGCTTTGCTCCACACCATCAACACGGATGCTGTCTATATCCTCTGCCTGCATCGAAAAATCTGCCGGCTCGATCGTATAACAGCTGACCTTGCCATCCTTTAATTCGGCAATATGGGTGGTGGTGGAGATACTGATTTCATCCATGCCATCATCGGCATGCACCACCATCACGTGACGGCTGCCAAGCTGTTTTAACACATGGGCCAGAGGCTCAAGCAAGTCCTTGTCAAACACCCCAATGACCTGGTTTGGCGCACCGGCCGGATTGGTTAAAGGCCCCAGCACATTGAAAATGGTACGCACACCCATCTCCTTGCGTGGGCCTATCGCGTGACGCATGGCACTGTGATGTTTCTGCGCAAACAAAAAGCCAACACCCACCTCATCAATACAACGACCAACCTGCACCGGTGTGATATCAAGATTCACGCCAGCAGCCTCCAGAACGTCGGCACTGCCGGATTTGCTGGATACCGAACGGTTTCCATGTTTAGCCACATGCGCCCCGGCAGCCGCGGCAACTATTGCACTCGCGGTCGATATATTAAAGCTGCCGGAAGAATCCCCACCGGTACCACAGGTATCGACCAGGTGATCAGAACGGGTCAATACATGGGTAGCGAGATCACGCATTACCGAGGCGGCGGCGCTGATTTCATCCACCGTTTCACCCTTCATGCGTAAACCAACCAGAAACCCACCAATCTGGGCTGGTGTTGCCTCCCCGGTCATGATCTGTTGCATGACGGCCGTCATCTCTTCACTTGATAAATCCTGTTTGGCAATGACCGCCTTGATGGCTTGTTGAATATTCATTTTGCCCCCTTTATTTATTTTGAGACCTTCATGTTCAAAAAATTCTGCAGTAGTTCATGCCCGTACTGGGTTAATATTGATTCCGGGTGAAACTGGACACCTTCAACTGCCAGCGTCTTGTGACGCACCCCCATGATTTCATCCATGCTGCCATCGGGTTTCTGGGTCCAGGCGGTTATTTCCAGGCAATCTGGCAGGGTTTCCTTATCGATCACCAACGAGTGATAGCGAGTGGCCTCGTAGGGGTTTTCCAATCCCTGGAACACGCCCACTGCGTTGTGATAGACCATGGACGTTTTGCCGTGCATGATTTCCGCGGCATGGATGATTTTTCCACCATAAACCTGACCGATACTCTGGTGTCCCAGGCAAACACCCAGAATCGGTTTTATCCCGGCCATGGCCTTTATGACCGCCATGGAGATTCCCGCCTCATTGGGAGTGCAGGGTCCCGGTGACAACATGATATGCGAGGCATTATTTGCCCTGACCTGATCAACGCTGTACTGATCATTGCGCACGACTTCTACATCAACCTGTAACTCACCCAGGTATTGCACCAGGTTATAGGTAAAGGAGTCATAGTTATCAATCATCAATACCTTCATGACTTTTCCTGCATTATTTCTGGGCATGGGTCGCGCGGCAGCAGCCCGGATTCAGCCATTGCCACGGCACGAAAAATAGCACGCCCCTTATTCATGGTTTCGGCCCATTCGTTCTGTGGCACCGAATCATACACAATACCGGCGCCGGCCTGTATGTACAGCCGTTTATCTTTAATCACCGCGGTACGAATCGCAATGGCGGTATCCATATTGCCACTCCAGGACAGGTAACCGACTGCTCCCGAATAGATACCACGCTTCACCGGCTCCAGTTCATCGATGATTTCCATGGCACGAATTTTGGGTGCGCCAGATACCGTGCCCGCGGGAAAGGTCGCGCGCAATACATCCATCGCGGACAGCCCGGGCTTGAGCTTTCCTTCCACATTGGACACGATATGCATGACATGGGAATAGCGTTCGACGATCATCTTTTCGGTCAAGCGTACTGAACCGGTTTCACTGACCCGGCCGGCATCGTTTCGACCCAGGTCAATCAGCATCAGGTGCTCAGCCAGCTCCTTGGGATCATTCAATAGCTCCTGCTCGAGCTGCCGATCCTGCTGTTCGGTTTCTCCGCGCGGGCGGGTGCCGGCAATCGGCCTGACGGTCACCTGTTCGTGTTCCAGGTGCACCAGAATCTCCGGCGAGGAACCAACCACATGGTGATCGCCCAGATTCAAGAAATACATGTAGGGCGATGGATTCAATCCGCGCAATGCGCGATAAAGATTTAACGGTTCAGACTCAAATGGAATGGACAGTCGCTGGGATAATACGATCTGCATGGCATCACCATCAATAATGTATTGACGCGCTTTTTCAACCGCATCCATGTAACCCTGCTGGGTAAATTCAGATTCAAAATCCGTTTCTTTGACACTGCCACCATTTTTCTGTTGCGGCAGCTTGATTTGATCATGCTGAATGCTGTGTACCAGTTCATCCAGTTTATCCTGACCCTGCTGATAGGCATTTTCCCTGGCCGGTTCCACATACACGATGATAAACATGCGCGACGCCAGGTTATCAAACACCACCAGTTGCTCGCTTAACATCAGCAGTATATCAGGGGTGTGATGTTTATCCGGATTGGGATTGTTTTGCAGCCTGGGCTCGATATAACGAATCGTGTCATAACCGAAATAACCTACCAGCCCACCGTTAAAACGCGGCAGGCATTCGGTCTCGGCGACCTTGAAACCCGCCATATAATCTTCGATATACTGCAGCGGGTCAGCCACGGTTTGACGGTCAACGGTTTCATCCCCGGTTTCCAGCACAACGTCATGACCGAAAACCTTGAGACGGGTCTGGCAACCCAGGCCGATAATGGAATAACGGCCCCATTTTTCGCCACCCTGCACGGATTCAAACAGATAGCTGTAGGGTTTGTTGGCCAGTTTCAGATATACACTGAGCGGGGTATCAAGATCTGCAAACACCTCGCGTACGAGAGGGATGCGATTACAGGTGGATTTTAATTGTTCAAAGTGTTCCAGTTTCATAGTAATGACTTAACCGATAATTAACAGGCAAAAAAAAGCAGTGGCGATATAGGGTTACCATCGCCAGCCTGGTTTTGCACCGAGGTTAATTAACAGTCGGGTGGTCATTAATACTCTCTGGAATCAGATATGCTGTTGCAGTTCCGTAAACGAATCTATCACAGCATCGGGATCATATCTACGGATATCTTCGCCATGATTGTAGCCATAGCTCATGCACACAATCTGGAATCCGGCAGCCCTGGCGGCTTTAACGTCGCTTTGTGAATCACCCAGCATCATCGAATTTTCAGGTTTGACCGACATGCGCTGTGCCGCTGTCAGCAAGGGTAAAGGGTCGGGTTTTTTGCGCGGCGTATCATCACCGCAGATGATCACTTCAAAATAATCCTGCACACCCAGGTCACGCAGGATAGGCAGGGTAAACTCCCCGGCCTTGTTGGTGACACAGCCCAACCGATAACCACTGTTCTTCATGTAATCAAGGCCTTCCTGGACACCATCGTACAGATGGCTTCGCTTGGAAGTATTTTCGGCATAAAGTGCACGAAAAATAGGCAAGGCCTGTTCATACAGGTCTGTATCCGGTTCCCCGTCGAGTTGATTCAGCAGGGCGCGTTTAACCAGTCGCTCAACTCCGTTGCCGACCCAGTGCCTGACCGCGGCTTCACCACGCTCCGGCATGCCCAGCTGCTTGAGCATTTCGTCGACACAGTAAGCGAGGTCCGGCACGCTATCCACCAGCGTGCCATCAACATCGATCAGGATCATTTCCGGTTTGTGCAAACCCATTTCTGGCCTGGAGGAGTTAAACCTTGGCCAGCTCATCGCGCATTTGCTGCACGATGGTGTCGTAGGTATTCGGATCGGCATCATTGGCGCCACCGAAAATACCGGAACCGGAAACAAACATATCCGCACCCGCGCGAGCGATTTCAGCAATATTATCAACCTTCACGCCACCGTCGATTTCCAGGCGGATATCATAACCGGAGTCATCGATGATCTTGCGCGCTTCACGCAACTTTTCTAACGTGGCCGGGATAAAACTCTGCCCGCCAAAACCCGGGTTAACCGACATCAATAAAACCACGTCAACCTTGTCCATGACGTATTTCAGGTAATCCAGAGGCGTGGCCGGGTTGAATACCAGACCCGATTTACAACCACTGTCACGAATCAATGACAGGCTGCGATCGATGTGCCCGGAGGCTTCTGGATGAAAAGTAATATAACTGGCGCCTGCTTTTGCGAAATCCGGGATGATCCTGTCTACCGGCTCCACCATCAGGTGCACATCAATGTCGGCTGTGACACCATGTTTACGTAACGCATCACAAACCAGTGGGCCTATGGTTAGATTGGGCACATAGTGATTATCCATGACGTCAAAATGCACGACATCACAGCCTGAAGCGATCACGTTATCAACTTCTTCACCCAAACGCGCAAAATCTGCCGACAAAATGGACGGCGCAATTAAAAAATCTGACATATCAATCCCCGGGGCTATTTAAAAACAGACGCGAATGTACACGAATCGCCGATAAATTTCATCTTCTTGATCTTTCGCTGGTTTCTAAATCTAAAAACCATAGAATGTAGGCTTTTTTTGGGAGACAAAAATGGGTACTGCACTGGCACTTCATGTGTTATCGATTGTAATCTGGGTGGGCGGCATGTTTTTCGCATATATGATATTACGTCCGGTCGCAGCCAACGAACTGGAAGCGCCGGTAAGACTCAATCTATGGCGACATGTTTTCAGGCGCTTCTTTCCCTGGGTTTGGGCCAGCATTGTCATAGCGCCCCTTACCGGTATTATGCTGACCATGCCTTACGGCAGTTTTGGCCAGGCCCCCATGCATATTCACATCATGACCACACTCGGCATCATCATGATTTTGATTTTTTTGCACGTGTATTTCGCGCCGTTTAAACGAATCCAGCGCCATCTCGATGCCAACGACATAGCGGCCGCCGCCAAACAACTGAATCAAATCCGCATGCTGGTCGGCACCAATACACTGATCGGCCTGATTACCATCGCCGTAGCCACAGCCGGAAAATACCATTTGATCTCATGATCGCTTGAGATTCTCAAAGCGCAAGCAATAACGCATAAAAAAGCCGGCATCAGCCGGCTTTTTAGCTTTTATTCGATCGTGTTTATAACGAACCAATATACGCTGCCAGGTTCTCGATATCCGCATCTTTCAGTCCGGCCGCCATCGCATTCATGGTTGGGTTCTGGCGTTTACCACTGCGGAAATTTGTCAGGTTCTCCATTACAAAAGCCTCTGACTGGCCTTTAAGTGAGGGGTATGCAGGGACAACACTGACGCCGCCCGCACCATGGCAACCAATACATCCTTTAGCTGCATAAGCAGATTTACCCGCTGCCTGATCACCTGCCACAGCATGTCCGGAAATTGCAATTGCAGAAACCAGGACAACAGTTGAAAACATTTTCATAGAATTTCTCCTCATTATAAAGTATTGATCCGCCTTAATTTATGACTTGCCATATTAGCGCGGCATTGTTACAAAGCCGCCAGATTTTGTAAAGTCTACCAATTTTTCCTTAATAACAACTGAATACGGCCTGAAAAAAGCCCTCACATGAAAGACCTAAAACAATATAACCAGCAGATTCGCCAGGATCAGTGCCTGCAAACCTTGCAAAAAGGCCACAGTTTAACCTTGAAAACGACCTGGGGGCTGTTTTCACCCCGTGCCATCGATGCCGGTTCGCAGATGCTGCTCGACTATCTGGACATTAACCCCGATGATGATTGCCTTGACCTGGGTTGCGGATACGGCATCCTTGGACTGAGCATGGCCAAAAGCGCACCACAGGGTAAAACCGTTCTGGTCGATAAAGATTTCGTGGCCGTCAAATACTCCGAGATGAATCGCCAACTCAATCAAATCAACAATGCCGAATGCTTTTTAAGCAATGGTTTTGAGCAGATACCACCCCAACAATTCGACCTGATTGTTTCAAATATTCCCGCCAAGGTTGGCAAGGAAATGTTGTATATCTACATGTTCGATGCACTTGAATATCTGAAACCCGGCGGCAGTTTTTATATTGTCACCATCACCGGCTTACGCCAGTTTTTTAAACGCGGATTCCAGGAAGTGTTTGGCCATTACCAGAAGATCAAGCAGGGTAAAACCTACACGGTTGCCCGGGCTATCAAGCGGGCATAAAAAAGGGCAGCCAGCAGGCTGCCCTTTGTTTTGATAAGTTTTATCGGGTAACTTATTTAGCTGGCGCAGGAGCCGGAGCTTGCTGAGGCGCATAACCTTGAGGCGCATAACCCTGTGGCGCATAACCACCCCAGGGGTTTCCACCCCAGGGACCACCGCCCCAGCCAGGATAACGACCCCAGCCATCATTATTCCTGTTGTAAAAATTACCGCGATAGTCGCCACGGCCGTCCCAGTTACCTCGACCACTGCCATAACCGTCACCGCGCCAATCGGTATTGGCATCCCAATCGGTATCAGCATCCATGTTGCCTTTGCCGCGGGCTTTCATACTGAGGTCGAAGGAACCTTCACCGTCACCGGTACCACGTCCGCGCCCACGACCAGCACCACGGCCGGAACCACGGCCATCGTAGGCACCATATCCGTTACCGTAGCCATTCCAGCGACCATCACCATAACCATAACCACTGCCATCATCCCCCCAGGGGCCCCAGGATTCCGCTGTAGCGCTGGTAGCAACGCCTAAGCTGGCAGCAACAGCCACCGCTAAAATAATTTTTTTCATCGCTCAATCTCCAGATATGATGGCTTGTACCACCGTTATTGTAAGTAAAGGGTATCTTGATTTAATACCTGATTTTTAAAACGCCAGATTAAATTTACTTCTGACTGGACGCCCATTTATAACCCAATCGCATAAAAGAAGCAAAGATAAAGATAGAAAAATCGCATCAACCAAATTTGCCGGGAGCATTGTCCTGCTCCCTGTGCAAAGCGATTTATTGGTCCAGCAAAAACCGCGCTTGATTGAGTTGTTGACGTGCAAGCAAGGTATTCTCTTGCAGAAAATTGATATGCCCCATTTTGCGGCCGGGACGGGCCTGTTTTTTTCCGTACAGATGCAGTTTGGCCTTGTTCATTTTGAATATTTCACCCCATGCGGGTATGCCTTTTTGCGGCCACAAATCTCCCAGCAGGTTTAACATCGCCACCGGGGTATGCAGCGCACTATCACCACCGGGCAGATCACAAATCATGCGTACCTGTTGTTCAAATTGCGAGCAGTAACAGGCATCCAACGTGTAATGGCCTGAATTATGCGGTCTGGGTGCTATTTCATTAACCAGCAATTGACCGGAGGTGGAAATAAAAAACTCAACCGTGAGGACACCACAGTAATCAAGACCATCTGCAATCTTTATGGCAGCCTGTTTTGCCTTCGTCTCCAGATCGGTGGAAATGTCTGCCGGTACCGTGGTGACATCAAGTATGCCATTAACATGTTCATTCTCGGCAACCGGAAAACAAAACGAATCACCCGAACGATTTCGCCCAAGCACAATGGATATTTCCTTTTGCAGATCTATGCGTTGCTCAAGAACACAGTCAGTGCGCAACTGGGCATAAGCATCGGCTATAGCAGAAGGCGTCTCGCAAACCACCTGGCCCTTTCCGTCATAACCGAGAGTGGCAGTCTTAAGAATGGCCGGAAACTCGAGCTTTCCAGCCTGGGCCAGATCCTGTTCGCATTGAATGGCAATAAAAGGTGAGGTTGAAAGCCCCAGGGACTGGATAAAGGTTTTTTCTTCTATACGATTTTGAGCAATAGACAACGCCCTTGCAGAAGGATGCACCGCCACCCGTTCAGACAGATAGCGCAGGGCCGCGGCCGGAATATTCTCAAATTCAGTGGTAACGACCTGGCAATGACTGGCCAGGTAATCGAGCGATGCTTCGTCGGAGAAACCGGCCTGCAGGTGTTTCGTTGCCAGACTGCCTGCCGGACTATTGGCATCAGGGTCCAGCACGATCACCTCATAGCCCAGGTTTCTTGCGGCCGTAACGAACATGCGACCCAATTGGCCGCCACCCAGTATTCCTAGAGTACTACCCGGAAGAATTGCCAAGACCGTTAATCCCGGGGAGGCAGCACCATGCCAAATACCGCGTTTTGCTGCTTTATCCTGAAATCATCCAGTTGCTGCTGATACTCTGAGCTGTTTATGGCCAACATGGAAATGGCAAACAAGGCCGCATTGATCGCGCCTGCTTTTCCGATGGCAAAGGTCGCCACCGGCACACCTTTAGGCATCTGCACAATGGAAAGCAGGCTGTCTTCACCATTAAGATGCTTTGAAGGCACTGGTACACCCAGCACGGGAACCGTGGTATTAGCCGCCAACATGCCTGGCAAATGGGCTGCACCACCGGCCCCGGCAATGATGCAGGCAAGACCTTCATCGCGTGCAGACTTGGCAAACTGTGCCAGTAAATCCGGGGTTCGATGTGCAGAAACCACCCGTGCGAGATGTGGCACATCGAATTCTTGCAACTGCTCAACCGCATGTTTCATGATTGGCCAGTCACTATCACTTCCCATGACAACAGCGACAACGGGTTTACTCATCATTTATCTCCACAGTGGGTGAGAAAAAACCGCGCATTTTACCTATTTTTATTTAAAAAATAACCTAAAAATACCAATTAGGTATCCAGGCAGCATAAAAAGCCTTTATTCGGGCTATAAAAGGTTTAAAATTTCGCCTTTTTGCCCTTGTTTCACTTATCATTACCGGTATGACGCAATCCGTTCACAAGACACAAATAGACACCCTACCCCTGCTGGCCCGGGGCAAAGTGCGGGATATCTACCAGCTTGACGACCATCATTTATTGTTCGTCACTACCGATCGTATATCGGCTTTTGATGTGGTACTGCCCAATCCCATCCCTGGCAAAGGTGAAATACTGACCCGCATTTCCAACTTCTGGTTTGAAAAGTCCTCTGCCCTGATTCCCAATCACCTGACAGACCTGGATCTCGCCGATTATGTCAGCGCGGATGAATACGAAATACTCAAAGACCGCTCGGTTATCGTTAAGAAACTCAAACCATTGCCGGTTGAAGCGATTGTACGCGGTTATATCATCGGTTCCGGCTGGAAAGACTATCAGGCAACTGGCTCCATCTGCGGCATTGAATTACCCGCAGGCCTGCAACTGGCGGGAAAACTACCCTATCCAATCTACACACCATCAACCAAGGCTGCAGTGGGAGATCATGACATCAATATCAGCTTCAATGAAACGGTGGATCTGGTCGGACACGTTCTGGCTGAACAGGTACGCGAGGTCAGCCTGACCCTGTATCAGATGGCGGCGGATTATGCCCTTGAACGCGGCATTATTATTGCTGACACCAAGTTTGAGTTTGGCCTGGATGAAGAGGGCCAACTGGTTCTTGCCGATGAGGTCCTCACCCCAGACTCATCCCGTTTCTGGCCACTGGATACTTACCGGGCAGGCGAAAGCCCGCTCAGTTTTGACAAGCAGTTTATCCGCGACTACCTGGAGACCCTGGACTGGGATAAAACCGCACCGGGTCCTAAAATTCCTGGGGATATTCTAGAAAAAACCCGCCAAAAATATCAGGAAGCCTACGACATATTGACCCGGGATTAAGTTGATCTATTAAAAATACCTGGCCAGCTCGATCAGCAGGAAATCATCTTGTGAAAACGCAAACAGCGGGTCTGCTTCATCGATCTGATTGAACAACTGCAATTCAGCCGTTACTTTCCATTCATCACCCAGTCGACGACTGCTTTCAACCCTCAGGCTATTGCTGTCATTTTCAATATCGAAAATGAAACCAGCCAGTACCTCGCTGCTTTGCACATCATTAAACGCAAAGCGCAATCCGGCAAACAGGTCATTATCCAGAACAGCTGTATTTTCACTGCGATCATCCACCGAATATTCAACCAGCGTACCCATATCAACAGCCGAATCCACAATGCCGTAGAAAGTATATTCAAAACCGCCGGTGGCCGCGCTAAAAGAGCCAGAGTCAACATCGCGATAGATGGCTTCCAGTTTCCATATCCAGTTGCCACTTATGGTTTGAAGATCAAGCCCAAATTGGGACATCTGCTCGTAATAAGGAATCAAGATCGATTGGCTTTGATGTGCGATTAACAGTGGGTCGCGATTGGTGCCTTTAAACAGGGACAGCCCGATCTCACTATCCCCGAAAAAGTGTTTATAACGCAGCGCCACATCCAGGTGTTTTTCTTCATCCGAGGACTGATAGATAGAACGATCGGCATCTACCGGTAACGGAAATCTCAAACGACCGTCGAGGCTGCGAAATTCAGGCTCGCGAAAGCCTGCCAGCAGGAAGGCATGAAACACGCCATCATCCAGGATGCGGGTATAGTGCAGCATGGGCTGGCCCAGCTTATCCTCGCCATCAAAACCCTCTACCCGGTCGGTCTGGTTAATTACATCAACCAGGTGTTGTGACTCGGTTACCCCCCAGAAAACCGTATCGATACCCAGGCGCCATTCGTTATCACCTGAAACGTGCAACCACTTCAATTCACGAATATCCGCATGCTGGCGATTTTCATCCTTGTCATCCAGGCGGAAAAACAGTTCCATGGAAAAAAGGTCATTGCGGTTATTCCATTCGTGGCTGGTTTTAGGCTGGAACGAGAAAGTCAGGTTTTCATCCATCTGCCCGTCAAACAGTGCTGATTTTGGAAACCACTGCAGCTCCGCTGCAACATTACCCGAATACTTCCACGCCTGCACCGATGAAAAGCACAAACCAAGCACACAAAAAACCATCAAGCGAGACATAAAAACTAACGCACCCGTTTCAGAGTTTGCGAACGGAAATCACGATCTTGCAGCCCGGTTTTAAAACGATAATCGCTCCATTCAAGCGTGGTCGATTTTCCATTCAGGTGATTCACCATTTCCATCTTGCCCGGGCGCCAGTAGTGATCAAGATACTGCTGATAGTCCGATGCCTGCAGGGTTTTCATCAGCTCATTCTTGCGGTCATAAAAATCCACCTTGATCATGCGGTAAGCCTGCTTATCCAGCCAGACGTGTTGGCGTGTATAACCCGAAAACTTGTACGCGGGAATACGTTCAATCACATAACACTGTATTTCACCACAGGGTTCATCGCGCAGGTATTTATAACTGTACTTTTCCACCTCCTGCGAACCCAGGTCTTCAAAGGCAAACTCGCTCCCCATAAAGGGGCCAGACTTGTTACGTGAATTTATTCTTTTGACACGCTTGATGGCCGGCAGATAAAGCCACTGATCATCGGGTTTCAGGCCATGCGAATAGGTCAGCATTGCAGTACCTTTAACATCTGCTGGCTCATCGAAAATGGACATACTTTTATCACCGTCACCTTCCACCTCAAGGGTACGAATCCTTATTACACGTTTTGACTCATCACCTTTTTTATTTTTGAGAATCATCAGCATGTTGGCGGTAAAATCCACAAAGCCCTGATCATAAGCATCTGCATCTTTGGCAATTTGCAAACCTTTCTCTTCAGCCGTCTGCGCAAAAGACACCATGGGCAAGACCAGCATGGTCGAAAAAAATATCGGTTTAAACATGTTTACTCTCCTTTTTATCGAAAGCCATCAATAAGGGTGGCAATAATATAAAATCTGCAATAAGTGCAAACACAATGGTGGTTGCCGTCATCAATCCCATATCCGAATTTAATGCAAATGCGGACTTGGTCAACACCAGAAAGCCCAGCGTCAACACCACAGAGGTCGCTACCAGCGCAAGGCCGACGGTACGGAATGCGTAACGAGTTGCATCCTGTGCATCCAGACCCTTTTCCCGACGCGCACGCAGGTATTTACTTAAAAAATGCACGGTATCGTCCACCACGATGCCCAGCGTCATGCCCGTCACTACCGATAACGCGAGACCGACCTGGCCTACCGCCATACCCCACAGACCAAACGCCAGACCGGCGGGTATCAGGTTAGGTATCAGACTGATAAACCCTATGCGCAACGAGCGCAGGGCGAAAATCAGTATCACCGATATCAATACCAATGCCACGGTCGTGCCCAGCAGCATGGCGCGGATATTTCGAAATCCGATATGACTGAACATGATGGTTGGGCTTGCTCCTTCATTTTGCATTGAGGGCGGCACATTATTTTTAAGCCATTGCTGGGCGCGTTCCTCCAGTGCCAGCACATTCGTGGTCGACATGTTGTATAACATCACCGTCATGCGCGTTGCGGATTTATCGACATTGATCTGGTTATTCAAATCCAGTCCATACGGTAACGACATTTCATACAACAACAGGTATTGCGCCGCCAGGTCACGCTGATCAGGTAACCGGTACCAACTCTCTTCATCGCTGTGCATATTACGATTGAGCCGCTTGAAAATATCGGTGATCACGTTGACATGAATCACTTCCGGCTGTTCACGAAACCAGTTGGCAAAGGCTTCCACGTCTTTCAGGAATTGTGGGTTACTGACGCCCCCGGCCTCTCCAGACTCCAGCGAATAATCCACCAGGTACAAGCCGCTTAAATTTTCCGAGGCAAAATCCGCATCGCGCCGGAATTCGATCTCGGTGCTGAAATACTTGGTGAATTCGTCGTTCAGTTCGTTACGCGGTACAAACGACAGCAGGGTCACAACGATCAGCCCCATCACAACCAGCAGTCCTTTTCTTCTGGCGATCACAAACTCGGCGAAGTTGATCATCAAGCGACTAGAACGGGTTTCGATCACCTGCTCCTTAACCGGCAGGATCATCATCATGGCCGGCAGAAAAGTCACACTCAGGATGAAGGCAATCACCACCCCCATGGCCACGATATTGCCGAGATCACGAAAGGGTGGTGCATCGGAAAAGTTCAAACTGAGAAAACCGATACCGGTGGTAATCGTGGTCAGAAAAACCGGCTGCATATTGATACGCAGACTGTCTATCATCGCCTCCCGTTTACTTTCACCATGATGAATCGCTATCAGAAAATTCATCAGTATATGCACGGAATGCGCTATTGACATGGTTGGAATAATCATAATGGCGGAGAACGAAGGCGGCGTTAAGGCAATACCCATCCAGCCCGCCAGGCCCATCGCACCGACGATGGAAAAAACAATCACAAAAAAGGTTGAAAGCGTACCACTGAGCCCCTTCACCCAGAAAAACAACACGATCACAAACACCAGGAACATAAAGGGGACCAAGTGCTGCATGTCGTATTGACTGGCCTCAGGAAAAGCCCGGTTCATCATGATAATGCCCGTCAATTTAACATCGATACCTGAGAATTTTTCCTTGAACTCAGATTTCAGATTACGGATAAAGTCTACAACTTCCGGATTCTCACGTGTTACATCCTCACCCTTCAGTTCAATCGTTACATTGATACCGGTCACATGACCACTGGGAGAAACCAGGCGATTGACCAGCAAAGGTTCGCTTATAGCAATTTTCCTGACTTCCGCGATACGGGCAGGCGTCAGTTCATCATCGGCATAAACCAGATTCTCAACGATCAGATCATCTCCTTCGGCCCGGGTATGCTGAAAATTGGTTATCGAATCGACACGTGTGGAATACGGCGTCTGCCAGGCCTGCTCGGTTAACCAGGTCACTGCCTTCAGGTTTTTTTCAGTAAAGACATCGCCGTCATCGGGCACCAGCACCATCATCACGTTATCATTCTTGGAATAGGTGTCCTGTAGGTTCTCAAAAGCCAGCAACTGGGGGTTTTCCTTGCTGAAAAATACCCGGTAATCGTTGGTAAATGACAGAAACTGGATCCCGTATCCCATACCCAAAACCAGCACAATACTGAGCAGCACCACCAGCCATTTGAATTGAATTATGTTCTTTGCATAGGTTTTAACCATCAGTCATCCTCGCTTGGTTTTTTTATCAACTGCAAATACTGGATTAATCCCTCTCCACAACGGAGCAATTTTTCCAGGTCCTGTGAAATCATGCCAGCATTTAGGCAGCCTTCCATGCTCGCGACCACCATTAAAGCCACCTGCTCGGGGGTTACCTCGTCGATAATATTTCCAGCCTGTTGTGATTTTCTTATCGCATCAATGATGGCCTGGTACCAGGCATCATAGATGCGGTGTAATCTCAACCTGAACCCTTCATCAATGGGCGCCATTTCCTGGGTGAGATTACTTAACGGGCAGCCAAGTTGAATATCGGTTAGAGAAAATGCACGGCCAGCTTCTCCTATCAAACGGGTCAAAGCTACAATGGGATCGTCAGATAGCTGTAAAGGCTGGATAAAACTGCGGTGTATTCGATGAGCAATCACCTCATCGATGACGGCATAACCCAACTGTGTTTTATTGGGAAAATGATGATAAAGCGCCCCCTTGGTGACCCCCGTATGCGACAGGATCGTATTCAGGCTGGCAGCCTGGAAGCCATTCACATGAATCTCCTTGTATGCTGCGAATAAAATCCTGTCTCGAGTATCCGGCTCAGGCTGTCCTGCCAGAGGCTGCCACCAGTAAACTTCAGAATCTTCAAGATCAGACATTGGGAATACTCAACAGGTACATACCGATCGGTATGCTTATAATACCGACCAGTCGGTATGTCAAGATGATTTTTACTTTGTTGTTAAACCTAAAAGAAATAAATCAGTACGGCATTCAATCCTGTGTATGACTTTCTTATCCTTTACCGATGATGAACACTCAGGGGAAATCACTCACGAGCCCATGCCTGATAGCACTATTGGTAATACAGAATAAGCCGGCATGGGGCCATCTCAAAGAGCCAATGAGACTCTAAATCAGACGCATCGATATGCCATAGGCCGGATCATCGAGGATGGCAGTATAGCGACGTTTTATGGATGTGACAGGTGAATCTGTACCGGCCTGAACCTTAGAAAAATATATCTTCCTGTTGCTACGTAACACCCCATGCCTGCGGCTGGTTATCCTGAAAAAGGTTACCCGGTTTCTACCTTCGGATTTCGAGTGCTTAAACGCCTGGTCAGCATTTGCAGATAACTCATTACGCTCGTTGATTTGTTCTAGACCGCAACCAGAACCCGCACCGCATCAAGTCGAATATTGGCTGCGTCGATCTGTAACAACACCTGGTTCAGCTGGTTCTTGAAGTAGTCAATCTCCTCATCACGCACATTGGGATTAATGGTTTGCAGCGCGATCAGGCGGTCCACCTCTTTTTGCAGTAAGGCATCGGCATTTTGCCTGGCCTGCTGTTGTTTTTCAGGCAACAACCCTGCAGCAACCTGTTCGGCTTTATCGAGCAGGCTTTTGATCACGCCCTCTCTTGATTTAACCACCTTGATCGAGGTGTCGATATCCACATATTGCAACAGTCGCTGAACGGTATCGGGCGGTAACTGAAGCTGATGCTGTTCACCGTTTTCATCGATACAGATGCGCAGCAGATTATCCGGCAGGAAACGCTGCGCCTTGAAATCCATCTTGTCCGAGATTTCCAGGCGGAAGAAACAGTCCAGTAACAAGGTGCCGGGTTTGACCGCGCGGTACTTGAGCGCCAGCAACGCGGTATTGCCCTGCTCACTGGTTTGCACCATGTCCATCAGGGTTCGTACCAGCGGATGCACCCAGGTCAGGAAACGCACGTCTTCATTGGCCAGCGCAATATCGCGGTCGTAGGTAACGGTCAGGCCTTCATCCGGCAGACCAGGGATTTTGGCCAGCATGTGATCGGTGGGGTGTAACACCCATACCCCGGGACTTTGAATTTCAAAATTAATCCCGAAGCTGTCATACAGGGTTTCCATATAGCGCGCCAGATCCAGCGACAGGTTGAGTGATTCGGCCTGCTCACGTAACTCCCGGGCCTGCGCCGGCCGACAGGAGTTATATTCAAGCAAGCGGTCGCGCCCCTGCTGCATCTGTTCATTCAATTCATTGTGTAACGACGCCGTGCTGTTATAAAAAGTCGAATGATCCGACTTTGCATCGCGCAAACACGCCTGCAACGACTGGCGGGTTTGCATAAACACACTGTGCCCGGCTGGACAGGTCTGTTCGAAAGCATTCAAACCTTCATGAAACCAGTTCAGCATCACCTGCTGCGGGGTAGCCAGCATGAACGGCACATGGATATTGATCGTCTGCGACTGGCCGATGCGGTCGAGCCGACCAATGCGTTGCTCTAACAGGTCGGGATTGTAGGGCAGGTCAAACATCACCACAT
>JANTFY010000020.1 GCA_024763185.1 Gammaproteobacteria bacterium
GGATCAGCACGTCGGCCAGTTCACTCAAGCGCAGTAAAGTATGTTCGACATCCGCCTGTTGGCATATGTCCATATAGATAATTTCGACCAGTTTCTGATGTCGGTAAAGGCGCAGCTCCTTTTTTACCTGGTTTATGTCGTCGGTTTCATCCAGTGTTTGTGCCAGGCGTTTTTGTTCCAGGTCGAAATGATCAAAGTAGCGTAACTGATTAAGTATTGACGGGTATTTAGCCAGTTGAGTGATGGCATAGTTGCTACCCAGCGCCAGTTTTTTCAGGGAATCGATAAAGCCGGCATCTTCAATGCCCTGTTGCTGCAGACTGCTTTGCAGTTGTTCCCAATGAAACAGGTCGGGTTGAATGAGGGATTCAAAATGATTCATTCAGAGGGTTCGGATTAGAGAGCTAACGGTTGATTTATTGTTTTCACTGCAGAGTGTATCAAATATTATGGAGTGCAAAACAAAAAAGCCGGCTCAAAAGCCGGCTTTAAATGATGCACCTGAGGGTCTTGTTCAGATCCCCAGTTTGCCCTTAATGGCATCAATAACGGCATCACTGGAAGTGGCATTGACCTTGAGCAACATGCCTTCTTTTTCATAGAAACCCGCCAGTGGAGCGGTTTTTTCGTTATAGACATCCAGGCGGTTGCTGATCGCTTCCTCGGTTTCATCATCACGTTGCACAACCGCGCCGCCGCAGGCATCACATACGCCTTCCACTTTGGTAGGGTTGGATTTTACATTGTAGATAGCGCCGCAATCAGTACAGGTGCGACGAGTGGTCAGGCGATCCAGAATAACATCACGGGGAACATCGATGTCGACCACGGCATCCAGTTTTTCGCCCATCTTTTCCAACAGGGCTTTCAGGGCCTCGGCCTGGGGAATGGTGCGCGGGAAACCATCCAGCAGGTAACCGTTTTTGCAGTCATCTTCCTGCAGGCGTTGTTCCATGATGCCCATGATCAGGTCATCGGAGACCAGGTCGCCGGCTTTCATCGCGGCTTCGGCTTTTTTACCCAGTTCGGTACCAGCGGCTACCGCAGCACGCAGGATATCACCGGTTGAAATCTGAACAGAACCGTCCATTTTGGTTAACAGTTTAGCGACGGTACCTTTGCCGGCACCCGGGGCGCCCAATAAAATCAGTTTCATGTTGTTTCCTCAAAAAATTAATGGCCAAAATTTCAGCGCGCATTGTGTCGATTCGTCACCATCAGTGCCAATAACATTTATTGATTCGGGGATTAAAAAAGGTGGCTGTATGGATTAAAGGCGCCAATCACTATTATTCACCATGAATAGTGACGGTTATCTGGCGCTGGTGCGGTTGGGTGCGGTGTTCCCATACAAAGATGCCCTGCCAGGTGCCCAGGCCACAATGTCCATAACGTACCGGTATGGTGATTTCGCTCTGCGTCAATACCGATCGGATATGGGCCGCCATATCATCCGGTCCTTCGTCGTCATGGATGTAATTCGGGTCACCGTCCTTTACCAGCTTGGTGAGATAAAATTCGAGATCTTCAAGTACGGCGATGTCGGCATTTTCGGTAATAATCAATGAAGCACTGGTGTGGTGTATGAAAACATGGCACAGGCCATTATGAATAGCAGCTTCTTTTATATGTTTTTCAATATCGCGGGTGATATTGACAATGGAGCGGCCATTGGTGATGACTGAGAATTGTTTTTGTTTTAGCATGGCTTCCCTACTCAATAAATCGCAAATCAAGAGTTTTCTATCATTGTTAAGATGCGGTTGGAAATCAAGTATAACCATCACAAAAATTGACCTGAGGAGTTTTATATGAAATTTATTTTCCTGTTATTGATGAGTGGCGTGTTTTCTTCGGTGCTGGCTTCGGATATCGCCAAAGAAAAACGCTGGGCCGACCAGGTTGTGGATTCCATCATGGATGGGGAGGCCGAGTGGTTAAAAATAGAGGGACATGAAGTGTTGTCAATCTATACAGAAGCCGAGGAAGAGAGCCATAAGGGCATGATTGTTGTGCATGGTACCGGTATTCATCCGAATTGGGACCAGGTGGTCAAACCGGTGCGCGTTGAGATGGCGGCCCTGGGGTGGAATACCCTGTCCGTGCAGATGCCCATTTTGCATAACGAGGCCGAGTATGCCGAGTACGTGCCTCTGTATCCGGAAATTGCACCCCGCCTGCAGGCGGCTGAAGATTTTTTACTGGCCAAGGGCATGAAGGAACTGGTAATCGTGGCGCACAGCCAGGGCGCAACCATGGCCAGTTATTATCTGGCCAATCATGATCATCGTATCAATGCACTGGTGGCAATTGGCATGGGGGCAACCCAGAAACAAAGTCACGTGAATTCGGCGGGTTCGCTGAAAAAGATCAATATTCCGGTACTCGATCTTTACGGCAGTGATGATCTGCCGGGTGTGCTGGAAACCAGCGCGCTACGCGCCAGTGCCGCCAAGCACAACAAGGCCTACAAACAGCAGGTAGTGCAAGGTGCGGAACATTTCTTTGATGATAAGAATGAGCAACTGATTGAAGCGATAAACCAGTGGCTTGAGCAACTTTAACGCGACAGCAGGGTTACCTTGCGTTGACGATTTTCCGATTTTGGCTCAGGGCTTAACACGGTAATTTCTGCCTGATCCTGTGTCTCGGGATAATCGAGGGTGTAATGCAGTCCACGGCTTTCCTTGCGTGATAAGGCCGAGCGAATGATCAATTCGGCCACAACAACGAGGTTACGCAGTTCCAGCAAATCGGCGGTGACACGGAAGTTGCCATAATATTCATTGATCTCACGCTTGAGCAAGTGGGTGCGGTTGAGGGCTCTTTCGAGACGTTTGTTGGTTCGTACGATGCCGACATAATCCCACATGAAACGCCTTAATTCATCCCAGTTGTGTGATACCACCACCTCTTCATCCGAGTCGGTAACCTGTGATTCGTCCCAGCTTTTCAGGCGTCCCGGTTTGTTGGTGCCGGCCAGGGTTTGTTCGATATGTTTGGCCGACGCCTGGGCAAAGGTCAGGCATTCAAGCAGAGAATTGCTGGCCATACGGTTGGCGCCATGCAGGCCGGAATAAGCTACTTCACCGATTGCATACAGGTTTTCAATATCGGTCTGGCCGTTTAAATCAATCATCACGCCGCCACAGGTGTAATGCGCCGCAGGCACAACCGGAATCGGGTCACTGGTTATGTCGATATCAAATTGCTTGCAGCGTTCATAGATGGTTGGAAAATGAGACTTGATAAACGCCCGGCTTTTATGGCTGATATCGAGGTAAACATAATCCGCACCCAGGCGTTTCATTTCATGATCGATTGCTCGCGCCACGATATCGCGCGGCGCCAGTTCGCCCCGTTCATCAAACCTGTGCATGAAACGTTGGCCATCGGGCAGTAACAGTTTTGCGCCCTCGCCGCGCAGGGCCTCGGTGATCAGGAAGGATTTGGCTTCGGGGTGGTACAGGCAGGTGGGGTGAAACTGGATGAACTCCATGTTGGCAACCCGGCAACCGGCACGCCAGGCCATGGCGATACCGTCACCGGTAGAGCCGTCCGGGTTACTGGTATACAGGTAAACCTTGCTGGCCCCTCCGGTTGCCAGCACTACTTTTTTTGCGGCAAACACGTTCACCTGCTGGCTTTTACGATTATAGGCATAAACACCCACGCAGCGATTATTGCGTGTGACCAGGTCAATGGCCACAAAATGATCAAACAGGTCGATGTTGGATTTTTCAACAGCATGTGCATGCAGCGTGTTTTGCATGGCGATACCGGTGGCGTCGGCTGCATGTACCACCCGCCTTTTACTGTGTCCGCCTTCGCGGGTCAGGTGAAAGCCACTGCTGGAAACTTCCTGGCGGTCCCTGGTAAAAGGCATGCCCAGATCGGCCAGCCACTGGATTACTGAAGGGCCGGCTTCGGTCACCGTTTTTACCGTTTCCGGATCACACAGGCTGGCACCCGCATTCTGTGTATCCTGGCCATGCAGATCAAATGAATCGTCGGGTTCAAGAACGGCCGAGATGCCACCCTGGGCATAATAGGTGGAGCACTGGTCATAGTCGAGCTTGGCCAGCAGGGCAATGGAGGTTGTATCTGGCAGCTGTAAGGCCAAAGCGGTACCGGCAGCCCCACTGCCAATAATAACGACATCGTATTGAAACTGTTTGCTCATGGGATCCGCAAATCCTGTTGAAATTGAACACACAGTTTAAGCCACTTCACATTTTATTAAAAATTTATAATCAATGAGAATCTTTTGTTATATTGCCGGTCAGATAGGTATTAGAAAATATTGAGATCAGTCAGTTTGATTAAATGAGCAATCCAGGATCTCTACAAAAACAACATTAGGTTTTTACATGGGGTCTACATTAATCGACAGCGAACTGGTCAGGCGCGTACAGCAGGGAGATAAGGCGGCGTTTGATTTGCTGGTCGTAAAGTACCAACAAAAGGTGATCAATCTGATATCACGTTTTATTTCTGACCACAGTGAATGTTATGACGTGGCGCAGGAAACCTTCATCAAGGCCTATAAGGCACTGGGTAATTTTCGGGGTGACAGTCAGTTTTATACCTGGTTGTACCGGATTGCAGCCAACACGGCCAAGAATCACCTGGCATCGCGTGGTAGAAAATCACCGGCATACTCCGTCGATGTCGATGACGCAGAACATTTTAACGGTGAGAGTGGTCTGAAAGACTATACCAATCCGGAAAACTTATTAATGACGGATGAAATCAAACAAACGATCTACCGGGCTATTGAGAATTTGCCGGATGATTTGAAATCGGCCATCACCCTGCGTGAAATTGAAGGACTCAGTTATGAAGAAATTGCAGAGGTGATGGATTGTCCGATTGGCACCGTCAGGTCGCGCATTTTTCGCGCTAGAGATGCAATTGATAAGGAACTTAGGCCGTTATTGGAATGACTAACAAGTTAGACATATTTTTTCAGGTACCCAACAATGAGTGATCAAAACGAAAAGCTGTCCAGTTTGATGGACGATTATCGGCAGACTGATCAGGATCTTTCAGTGCTCGATGAGTTGCAGGGTGATGTGAACCAACAATATACCCTGCAACGTTACCAGTTGATAGGTAACGTCATGCGCAATGAATTACCCGACAGGATTCGCGTCGATTTTGCTGCGGCCGTTAGGACGGAGCTGGAAAAGGAGCCTGTCCATAATCAATCGGTCAATCAGGCTGCTGAACCCCGGCATGAAAGCGCGGGTTTCTGGTCGATGTTTTTTAAACCGGTTGCGGGGTTGGCCGTGGCCGCTACCGTGGCCGTGGCCACCATCTCGTCGCTGCAGTCTCCCTCAACTCCTCGAGATCAATCAACAGCGGTGGCTTCGTCGAATAGCAGCCAGACCCGCATCGAACAACTGGCTCAGATTCCACCTGTCAGCAAGGCGCAGCGTGTATCCAGCAATCCGGCAAAAGCTATCCATGACAAAGGCATGGTGTGGAAAATTAAACGCAGCGAACCCGAAATGCAGTCTAAACTGAATGCCTTTCTGGTCAATCATAATGAATATTCAAACTCCATGAATGGCATTATTCCTCAGTCAAGAGTTGTAGGGTTTGATGGTCAAAAATGATTTAAGACAAGGCGGTTTATCATCGATAACCGCTTTGCAGGCCTTAGTATTGTGTGGGTTGTTTTTAGTCGCCGGGTCATCACAGGCCAATAGCTCTGAAGCGATGCAGTGGGTGCAGAAAATGTCCCGCGCCATGCAGGAACTGAGTTACCGCGGTCGATTTGTTTACCTGCATGATGATCAACTGGAGAGTATGTCCATTCTGCATGTCAGGGATAGCCAGGGTATACGTGAGCGTCTGGTTTCGTTAAATGGAGAAGCACGCGAAATTTTACGCGACAATGCAAACCTGACCTGTATCTGGCCATCCAGTCGCCAGGTCGTGGTTGATCAATCCAAACAACCCGATGTGTCCCCTTTATGGATCCCGGAAGACGTGGAGCGGCTTGGCAAGTTTTATCAATTCTCTCTACAGGGCCGGGACAGGGTGGCTGATCTTCCGGCAATCGTGGTGTCCATCCAGCCCAGGGATCAATACCGCTATGCCAGGCAGGTTTGGATCGGGGAAAAAAATGGACTCATGCTGCAGTCACATTTATACGATGAAAATGGGCGTCCCAACGAGCAGGTCATGTTTACCGATATGGCCTTGTTGACCGATGAAGATCAAACCGCCTTTTCCGCACTGCCCAAGATTGAAAATGGTTATGCATTGATTCGATCTCACAGTGATGACAGCGAATCCCAGCATCCGGCCGATTATAAATGGCAGTTAAAAACTATACCTGAGGGTTTCTGGCTGGAAACGGCTTTTCGCAAAAAAATGATGAACGCGCCCGTTTTTACCCAGCAAATGATCTTTACCGATGGCATGGCATCGGTGTCGATATTTATTGAAAAAAATGACAGTCAGGGTTTAGATGGCGAGACGTCCATGGGTGCCGTCAATGCTTTTGGTACCCGTTACGGAGACTATAACATTACAGCCATTGGCGAAGTGCCGGCCGTTACGGTTAAGGAAATGGCCCTGTCGATGACTTATAACAGGCCCTAGTATGATTCACGAACAGGCAAGAGTCATCGAGTTAAAAGGTGACCAGGTTATTGTTGAAATAGATCGCCAATCAGGTTGTCAGGGTTGTGAACTCAGTGGCGCCTGTGGTACTGGGAGCCTGGGCCGTTTACTGGGCCATCGTCAAAAGCCGGTTTGCGTACCTAACCGGTTAAACCTTAAGCGCGGTGACCGGGTGTTACTGCAGCTTCCGGAAAAGTCGTTGATGCTGTCGGGTCTCATGGTTTACCTGTTACCGCTGTTGAGCATGTTTTTATTTTCCTTGCTGGCCGATGTGTTGTTTCACTCTCAGGACTGGGTGAATGTGGTCGGCGCAGTGATCGGCCTGTTTACCGGATTCGGGTTGAGTTCGTGGATAACTCATCGCTACCTGGCTAAATCCTTGCAACCTCAAGTCAGTCGGCAGATTGTATAAATCCAACTACTGTCAATTGATATCAAGTTTATTTTTACTTTTCAGGGTATAACTCAATGAAAAAACTCAATACCACTTTATTTTCAATCTTCTTCATGCTTTTTTTCAGTAGCCAGGTCATGGCCCAGTTGCCGGATTTTACCGAGATTGTTGAAAATGCGAAGGATTCGGTGGTCAATATCAGCACCAGTAAAACCATCAAAAGCCAGCAGTTAAAAAAACATCTGGAGATTCCGGAGTTTCCTGAAGGTTCACCGTTTGGAGAACTGTTTAAAAAGTTTTTTGATCATGACGGGTTTGGTTTTCAGGATCGTGAAACCAGCTCCCTGGGCTCCGGTTTTATTATCTCCGACGACGGTTACATCCTGACCAATCATCATGTGATTGATGGGGCCGATGAAATTATCGTGCGGCTGGATAATCGTCAGGAATACGAAGCCACTGTCATCGGCTCTGATAAGGACTCGGATGTTGCGCTGATAAAAATTGATGGTAAACGGCTTCCGGTACTCAAGTTTGGTGATTCCAACAAGCTCAAGGTGGGTGAGTGGGTATTGGCCATAGGTTCGCCTTTCGGTTTTGATCATACGGTAACGGCCGGTATCGTCAGTGCCAAGGGGCGCAGTCTGCCGAGCGATAATTATGTGCCTTTCATCCAGACCGACGTGGCGATCAACCCGGGTAACTCGGGCGGTCCCTTATTTAATATGGACGGTGAAGTCGTCGGTATCAATTCCCAGATTTACAGCCGCTCGGGTGGTTTCATGGGACTGTCGTTTGCCATTCCGATTGAAATGGCAGTGGATGTGGCCGACCAGATCAAGAATACCGGCAAGGTGTCACGTGGCTGGCTCGGTGTGTTAATACAGGAAGTGACACGCGATCTGGCCGAATCTTTCGGCATGAAAAATCCCCACGGTGCATTGGTTGCCAAGGTGCTGGAAGACAGCCCTGCCGAACGGGCCGGTATTCAGGTTGGGGATGTTATCGTTGAGTTCAACGGTAAAAAGGTAAGCCGCTCAAGCAGTTTACCCCCGCTGGTTGGGCGTACGGCGGTGGATAAATATTCCGAGGTGGTTGTCATCCGCAATCGCAGCAAAAAAACCATTCGCGTCAAGATTGCCCAGTTGCCGGAAGATATCACCCAGGCCAAGGCCTCTGTTGAAGTGGAAAAAGAAATCAAAAAGTCGGTTTTGGGGCTCAGCGTAAAGGACCTGGATAAACAGACTCGTCAAAAGATGAAGGTGGAAAGCGGTGTCCAGGTGATCGATGTTGAGGAAACGGGGCCAGCGCTTGAAGCAGGAATTCGCAAAGGAGATATCATCAGCATGATCGATAATCGCAGTGTTACTTCAGTGGAAAATTTTGAAAAAATTGCAAACAACCTGAAACCCGGAAAATCGGTAGCCATCCTGATCCAGCGCGACAATGGACCGGTATTCCTTGCCATTAAACCGCAGGACACCTGATCGGGTGGCAATTGAATCAAAGCATGGCTTTGTTCTCTACTATCGCGAAAACTGCCATCTGTGCGAGTCCATGCGACTCGCACTGTTTCGTTTGCAGCAGGATATGCCTTTTTCCTGGAAAGAGCTGGATATCGATCGGGATAAAGCCCTGATACGGCAATTCGACGCCTATGTTCCGGTACTTCATTTTCAGGGTGAAGAGGTCTGTCATTTTTTTATCGACGAACAGGCGGTACGTGACCGAATTAAGTCCAGTGTCTGATATTTTCTTTTCTATCCGCGCTCTTTTTGCCTGTCTCTTTTGCCTGCTTTCCCGTAAAATCCGCTCATTTTTCTAATCGGAATACCTGATGATGCGGATGCAGAATATCCGAAACTTTTCCATAATTGCACATATTGACCATGGTAAATCGACCATTGCGGATCGTTTTATCCAGGTCTGTGGTGGCTTGAGCGAGCGCGAGATGGCTGAACAGGTGCTGGATTCCATGGACCTCGAGCGCGAGCGCGGCATTACCATAAAGGCACAAACCGTATCGCTGGATTACAAGGCGCGTGATGGCCAAACCTACCAGTTGAATTTTATTGATACACCGGGCCATGTGGACTTTTCCTATGAAGTATCGCGTTCTCTGGCCGCCTGTGAAGGCGCATTGCTGGTGGTTGATGCATCGCAGGGCGTGGAAGCGCAGAGCGTGGCCAACTGTTACACCGCGATCGATATGGATCTGGAAGTGATCCCGGTGTTGAACAAAATCGACTTGCCGGCCGCCGATCCTGAGCGCGTCAAGCAGGAAATTGAAGATATTATCGGCCTGGATGCATCACAAGCCATCGAGGTCAGCGCTAAGACCGGGGTTGGCATCGATGATTTGCTGGAGCAACTGGTTGCGCTGGTGCCACCCCCACAGGGTAACGAGGAGGGTGCCTGCCAGGCCCTGATCATTGATTCCTGGTTCGACAGCTATGTGGGTGTGATCACCCTGGTGCGTGTGATGCAGGGTTCCATCAGGCCCAAACAGAAAATACAGATGATGTCGACGGGGCGCGAATTCCTGGTGGACCAGGTGGGCGTGTTCACCCCCAAGCGTAAAAGTTTGCAGCAATTATCCTGCGGTGAAGTGGGTTATATCATTTCCGGCATCAAGGATATCGAATCTGCCCGTGTGGGCGATACCATTACGTTAAGTCAGAATCCGGCCCAACAACCGTTACCGGATTTTAAAGAGGTGCAGCCACGGGTGTTTGCCGGTCTGTTTCCGGTCAGTTCCGATGATTATGAAAACTGCCGGGAAGCGCTGAAAAAACTCAAACTCAATGACGCCGCGTTGCAATTTGAGCCGGAGACCTCGCAGGCACTGGGTTTTGGATTTCGTTGCGGGTTTCTGGGCATGTTGCACATGGAAATCGTGCAGGAACGCCTGGAGCGCGAGTATGACCTGGATTTGATCACTACCGCGCCAACGGTGATCTACCAGGTGGAAACCACCTCGGGTGAGCTGGTCGAGATTCATAACCCGGCCGAGTTGCCGGCGGTGAATAAAATCAACGAAATCCGGGAACCGATCATTCGCGCCAATATTCTCACGCCGGAAGATTATATCGGCCCGATTATCACCCTGTGTGTGGAGAAGCGCGGGGTGCAGAAAGAGATTCAATACATGGGTAGCCAGGTATCCATTGTGTATGAA
Source organism: Gammaproteobacteria bacterium (assembly GCA_024763185.1). Taxonomy (GTDB): domain Bacteria; phylum Pseudomonadota; class Gammaproteobacteria; genus JACNJF01. The sequence goes on from JANTFY010000020.1 coordinate 10,209, forward strand.
CTGCCGATGAGTGAAGTGGTGCTTGATTTTTTTGATCGCCTGAAAAGTGTCAGCCGTGGTTATGCCTCTTTTGACTACGAATTTCTGCGTTTTGAAGCGGCCAACCTGGTCAAACTGGATGTATTGATCAACTCCGAAAAAGTGGATGCCCTGTCGATTATCGTGCACCGCGACAATGCTGACTACCGCGGGCGGGAGTTGGCCAGCAAAATGAAAGAACTGATTCCGCGGCAGATGTTCGATGTGGCCATACAGGCCGCGATAGGTTCCCATATTATTGCACGCACCAATGTGAAGGCGTTGCGCAAGAATGTCACCGCCAAATGTTACGGTGGTGATGTAACACGTAAAAAGAAACTGCTGGAAAAACAGAAAGCCGGTAAAAAACGCATGAAACAGGTTGGCAAGGTAGAAATCCCCCAGGATGCGTTTCTGGCAGTCCTGCAGGTCGACAATAAGAATTAACCCAATATATAGAAAGGTTTAAAAGATGATTCATTTTGATTTTGAATTTGTTCTGGTAGCCGCAGTGCTGCTGAGTGGCTTTATCTGGCTGATTGACCACTTCATGTTCGCCAGCAAGCGCAAGCAAACGGCGAACGGAAAGTCATTGCATGAACCGATTTTGGTTGAGTATGCCAAATCATTCTTTCCGGTTTTGCTGGCGGTGATGATTTTGCGCTCTTTTCTGTATGAGCCTTTTCGAATTCCCTCGGGATCGATGATGCCGACTCTGCTGGTGGGTGATTTTATTCTGGTCAATAAGTTTCATTACGGATTACGTTTGCCGGTTACCCACTATAAGGTGACGCAAGGGGATAAACCGCAACGGGGTGATGTGGCTGTATTTCGCTTTCCTGAAGATCAATCACTCGATTTTATTAAACGTGTCATTGGTGTGCCCGGAGATCACGTCAGTTATTACAATCGTCGTTTAATGATTAATGGCGAAGCACTGGATGTTGAAGCCAAGGGGGTGTATGCCGGGCAGGGAACAGGCCGTGATAGTATGAAAGGCAGCGAGGTTTTCATCGAAACGCTGGACGGAATATCCCATTTGATGATGACAGATCCCAATGTGAAATTCAGTGCCAATGGCGAGCTGATCGTACCTGAAGGCCATTATTTTGTAATGGGCGACAACCGGGATCACAGCAACGACAGCCGTTTCTGGGGGTTTGTTCCGGAACAGAACCTGGTGGGTAAAGCCGTTACCATCTGGATGCACTGGGATTGGCGAACGGGTGGCAGTGGTCTAGACTTGTCACGTATTGGAACTGAAATCTAAGAGATCGATTATGAACAGACATTCTCAACAGGGTTTGACGACCATTGGCTGGATCGTGGTGATTGCGATTTTTGGCAGTATCGTGTTAACCGGGTTTAAAATTTTGCCGATGTATATGGAATATTTTCAGGTCAAATCGGTGATGGATTCTGTCGTAGAGGATACTTCCCTGGATCCGAAGTCGAGGAAGGATTTGTGGACGGCCATTAACAAGCGGTTATACATCAACTCGGTCAGGGATCTGAAAAAAGAGGATTTTACGTTTTCACGTAAGGATGGTGTGACCACCATTACCGCTGACTACGAAGTACGTAAACCCTATATTGCTGAACTCTTTATTGGGGCGAATTTCACTTATTCGGTAGAGATCAATCGGTGAAGACACTGCAGCGCTTGCAGTCGGACATTGATTACCAGTTCAACGATGAACAGCTGCTTAAAACCGCGCTGACCCACCGCAGTTATTCTAAAAACGTCAACAATGAACGCCTCGAATTCCTCGGCGACAGTGTGCTCGGATTGGTTATCTCCGAACACATTTATCGCCGTCAGCAACAGGCTTCAGAAGGCGAATTAAGCCGCTTGCGGGCCAGCCTGGTCAAGGAAGAAGCACTGGCAAGAGTGGCGCGTGACATCCATCTGGGCGACTACCTGCTGATGGGCGGTGGGGAATTGAAAAGCGGTGGTTATCGTCGGGCTTCCATCCTGTCGGATGCCATGGAAGCCATTTTTGGCGCAATTTACCTGGATGCCGGCTTTGAGCAAAGCCAGAAAACCATTTTGTTTCTTTATGATGAGTACCTGGTGACACTGCCTTCTCCGGGTGACCTGAAAGATCCCAAGACCACGTTACAGGAATTTTTACAAAGCCAACAAATCGATTTACCGCTGTATAACGTCATTAAAACCGAGGGACAGTCGCATAACCAGGTTTTCACGGTTACCTGTACCATTGAGAATTTGAAGATTAATGCTGAGGGCAGGGGGACCAGTCGTAAGAAAGCGGAACAGATGGCGGCATCCATGGCGCTCAAGCAGGCACAGAAATGAGCCCGGCTAGTATCTCAAACCAGGATCACAGGGCCACTGATCGCTACCAATGCGGGTATGTGGCGTTGATTGGCAAGCCCAATACCGGCAAATCTACGTTAATGAATGCATTGATCGGTGAAAAGTTGAGTATCACCGCGCATCGCCCACAAACCACTCGCCATCAGATCATCGGCATTAAAACGACGGACCGCTACCAGTGCGTCTTTGTCGATACCCCCGGTATTCACCAGGACCAGAAAAAAGCCATCAACCGCTATATGAACCGGGCGGCCACCAGCGTACTGGATGATGTGGACCTGATTTGCGTGTTACTGGATGTCGCGAATTTCAACCAGGATGATGAGCAGATATTAAAAAGCCTGAAGCCTTATTCCCGCGTCATACTGGTATTGAATAAAATGGACCGGGTATCCAAGCAGGCGTTATTGCCCAGGATTGAACGTATTTCAAAGGTGCTCCCGGACAGGGATATTATTCCGGTATCGGCGCTGAACAGGGAAAACCTGGACTACCTGATGGAGCAGATTCAACAGTATTTACCGCAGGGTATACCCCTGTATCCGGATGACCAGTTAACGGATAAGCCGATGCGTTTTATCGTGGCTGAAATTATCCGTGAAAAACTGTTTCGTCGTTTAACCGCAGAGTTACCCTATGCCCTGACCGTAAACGTCGAACATTATAAAGTCGAGCCAGACCTGGTGCGTATCTCTGCGTCTATCTGGGTTGAGAGAAAATCACAAAAAGGCATTATCATAGGTCAGGGTGGACGCATGCTGAAAACGATAGGATCCGAGGCGCGTCGTGATATTGAAGCCCTGGTGGATAACAAGGTTTATCTTCAACTGTGGGTGAAGGTGCGGGAAGACTGGTCGGACGATGAGCGTTCACTGGCGGCTTTTGGCTATTCTGCCGAATAATATCCCTCCCCAGCCACATGCAAAACCGAGTTTCAGATCAACCGGCCTTCATTTTACATCGCCGGGACTACCAGGAATCCAGCCTTATCCTGGAGTTACTGACGCAGGACTATGGGCGTATCAGTCTGCTGGCGAAGGGCGCGCGAAAACGCCGTGACGTCGCCCATTTTCAAAGTTTTAATCGTCTGGCGGTGGGTTGGAGTGGGCGTTCCGAATTAAAAACCCTAACACAGATAGAAAGTCAGGTAGTGACGATACCCCCCCACTGCTACCTGCCGGTTTTTTATATCAATGAATTGCTGTTGTTTTTGCTGGCCCATAATGATGAACAACATTCAATTTTTCAGCGTTATCAACTGCTGTTGCTTGAATTCAGCCAGCTTGAAACGGGTTCGGACACCACCCCAGACGATGGCATAGAACCCATCCTGAGAAATTTTGAAATGGACCTGTTAACCGAGCTGGGCCTGATGCCTCAGCTGACGCAACTGGGCTTTGATCAGCAGTCGGTGAAAGCCGGTTCGCACTATGTTTATGATCCGGACCGTGGATTGCAACCTTCCGGTGATACTACCCCGGGGCGTTTTCGCGGTGAAGATCTATTACAGGTCGATCAACGTTGCTGGGAGTCAACCCAGGCACTGCGCACAGCCAAGCGCCTGTTACGGCAAATAATAGATTTCAACCTGCGAGGCAGGCAGTTACAATCGCGCCAATTGTACCAACAGATGAATAAGAAACACTGAAATGAATAATACTGTCGTCAATAAATCCCCTATCATGCTGGGCGTGAATATCGATCACGTCGCAACCCTGCGCCAATCACGTGGAACGCGTTATCCGGACCCCGTTAGTGCGGCGTTGATTGCCGAGCAATCGGGAGCAGACTCCATCACTTTTCACTTGCGTGAAGACCGCCGTCATATACAGCAACGCGATTGTTATCTTTTAAAGGAGATGGTACAGACCAAACTCAATCTGGAAATGGCGGTAACGGATGAAATGCTGGATTTTGCCGCAGAGTTAAAACCTGAGGACTGCTGCCTGGTACCGGAAAAAAGGGAAGAACTGACGACCGAGGGTGGACTGGACGTGGTGACGAATTTAACACGCGTGAAACAGGCCTGTGACCGGCTGGCTGCACAGGCAACCCGGGTATCCTTATTCATTGATCCGAGTGAAGCCCAGATCGATGCCGCCATTGAATGTGGCGTGCCCTGTATCGAGATTCATACCGGGCATTTTGCTGGTGCCCAAGGCGGCGAGCAACAACAGCAACTGGAACAGATCAATGCGGCCATTCTTTATGCACACCAAAAAGGTTTGCAGGTCAATGCCGGTCACGGCCTGCATTATCATAATGTTCAGACGATAGCCTGTAATCCCTATCTGGTGGAATTGAATATCGGCCATGCCATCATTGCCGATGCCCTGTTTCACGGCCTGGCGCAATCCGTCAGGGAAATGAAGCGCTTGATGCTTGAAGCCAGACTGCCCGGGTTTTAAGGAGATTGCATGTTATTTGGTATCGGCGTCGATATAGTTGAAATTAACCGCTTTCAACGTATCCGCGAACGTTATGGCAATCGTTTTGCCAGCCGGCTGTTAACGAATCAGGAATTTGAACAGTATCAGCGTCGGCATTTCAGCTTGAATTTTCTGGCCACACGTTTTGCCGCCAAGGAAGCGGCCAGTAAGGCGTTGGGTACCGGCCTGGCACAAGGTATTGGATTTAAATCGATAGAAGTGGTGAATGATGATCAGGGCAAGCCACAACTGGTGTTCCATGGCGTGGCAAAAGAAAAAATTGAGGGGCTTAATATCTGTCAAAGCCTGCTATCCCTTTCCGACGAAAAACACTATGCCGTTGCCATGGTGGTTTTGGAAGCCGATTGACAGTTGTCAGGCAGAATGACGGGAAGCAAAAAACTGTTCCAGTTGATGCTCGATATTGCCCAGTTCCCTGATGATTTCAGTGCAGGTCTGGAAATGGAACTCATCTTTCAGTTCGTCTGTAACAAGACAGTTGGAAAGTAATTGTTTTAAGCGTGGCAATCCGGCGTAACAGGTTACGCCCTGTAACTTGTGTACGATGGCGGCAATGTCTTCGATGGATTTTGATTCAACAGCGTTTTGCAGGGCCGAGCGGTAATCCGGTAAATCGCTCTGTAACAGGGTAAAAATTTCATTGGCCAGTTTGCTGTTTTTGGCGGTCAGCCTCATGGTCAAATCGTAATCGATAGATAGCTCGCTAGCGCTTGCAAAGTCAGGTGTCGAATCGGTGTTTTCAATGACCGGTTGATGTTCCAGCAGTAACCTCAGTTTTTCCTCTTCTATGGGTTTGCTGATGTAGGCATTGAAACCCGCTTTCAGCAGGCGCTCCTTTTCCATGTCCATGACGTTGGCGGTTATTGCAACAATGGGCGTATCAAGATCAGGTTTATACTCGCGCATCATTTTCATCAAATCCACACCGTCAATTTCGGGCATTTGGATATCCAGCAGTATCAGGTCAAAACTCATGCGTTTAAATAACTGCATGGCTTGCCTGGCATGACTGGCCTCGTAAGGGTGATGTCCCCAGAGCTGGGTCAGTTCAACAGCGAGTTTCAGGTTGATGGGGTTGTCATCGACCAGCAATATCTTTTTGGGTCGACTGGACCTGTTGCTGTTAGGCTGGGGGGGCATGCCTGTAGCCGGTTCTTTCTGGGCAGAAAGAATCTGGCGTAGATTGCTGCCGGTGTTAATGATGGAAAGAAACGGGTAAGTCGCTAAAGTGTTGCTATCAACCAGTGTCTGATCATAGTGCATCACGATGATGTTCTTTTTATCCTTTATGTGGGTGTCGAATAAATCATCCGGAGCCAGGGTTTTATGGCGCAAATCCATAACGATCAAACTGAAATAGTTCAGGTTCTGGCTAAGCTGACTTTTTATAGTATCGAGGTCACTGTCACCGTCAATTAACTGGGTTTCGCTGTCAAAGCCTATACGATTGAATAATGATTGCAGCTCACTCTGGCTGTATGGGGTAAAACAATAGATCATGACCGCTTGCCCCGTGAAAGGATTGCTGGTTAAAGACTTCTCTTTAACTGGAACAAAGGGCAGGGTGAGTGAGAATAAGGAGCCAGAGCCAGGAGAGCTTTGCAAGGTGATATCACCACCCATGAGTTTTGCCATGTTTTTTGAAATAACCAGGCCCAGCCCCGTCCCGGAGTAACGCCGGTTGCTATCCGATTCGATTTGTTTAAAAGCCTTAAACAGGGTTGGTTGATCCTGCTCTGAGATTCCAATACCACTGTCTTCAATATTGATCCTGATGGAACACTGGTTGATATATTCGTCTTGCATAAAAACCGTGATGTTGACATAGCCCTGGTCGGTAAATTTTATCGCGTTGCCGATCAGGTTAATCAGTATCTGTTTTAAACGAACCGGGTCCCCCAGCAAGAAGTTGGGTGTGTCGCTGTATAGGGTTAAATATAAATCGATGCCTTTTTCCATGGCCGTTGTAAAAAGGCTGTCACGAGTCGACTCTAGCAATTCAAACAGGCTGAATTCAGTTTCATGCAGTTCGATATTGCCGGATTCTATTTTGGAAAAATCGAGCACTTCATTGATGATGGCACTCAGATCATGAGTGGATTGATTAATAATGTCGGTATAACGTTTTTGGTCCGGTTTCAGTTCGGTGCGTGACAGCAAATTGACAAAGCCCTGGATACCGTGGATAGGAGTGCGGATTTCGTGGCTCATGTTGGCAAGAAACTGTGACTTAACGCGATCGGCATTTTGTGCCTGGTCACGGGCTATGCCCAGTTCACGATTTTTATATTCCAGATCCGAAATGGCATTGATCAATTCTACCGTGGCGGTTTTTATTTTTTGATCCAGTTGCATACGATTGGCCAACAGGGATTGTGACATGCTGTTAAAACCTTTTTGAACGTCACCAATCTCGTTGTTTTCAAGGTTTTCGATAACCTCGCCCAGTTTTCCTTTTTCGATTTTATTTAAATAATCGAGTAATAAAAATATGGGGCGAGTAATGCGTCTGCTGATGATGATGGTCAGCAGGGCCGCTAAAATCAGCATGGCAAAAAAGAAGATCAGGCCTTCGCTAAATATCTGCTTGATATTTTCAGTCAGCTGCCGGCGCGATACGTATAAATGAACGGAACCGATATTGCGTAAGGGTTCGGTATCGTCTGAG
>JANTFY010000021.1 GCA_024763185.1 Gammaproteobacteria bacterium
GTCTTCACGGCGATGACGAATTGCTGGTTATGCCGTTCCACGGACCAGTCTGTTCCGCTATAAAGTTGCGCCAAATCAACGCCAGCGCCGGAGTAATCGGTAACCTCCCAGATCTCACCCAGGTCATTGATTGCATGAAAACGGGTATCATCACCGTGCACGGCCACCCAATTGCTGTCGTTACCCACCCGGGTCGGTGATGACAGTCCACCACCAATACAGCCCCACACCCACAGCGAGCCTTCGGGTTTGATGACCGCCATGGCACTGGAAAGGAAGCTGGCAGGATTGAGATTCAAATGATCACCGACGTTGTGCGTGGGCCAGTCGTTATCACTACCGATACGTATTGGCTCCCAAACCGTATAAGGTTGACTGTCACCTAGCAGTCCACATTCATTGAGACCCCAGCCCCACAGGCTGCCATCCTGTTTTACCGCCAGGGTATTCGTGCCGACGGTATTGACCTGGGCCCAGTCAGTGTCGGTGCCAATCTGGATCGGTGCGTTGTAGGCGCGGGATGATCCATCACCGAGATAACCAAACGGGTTGGTGCCCCAGCCCCACAGCGTGCCATCCGCCTTGATGCCATAGCTGCCATAGTAGTTGGCAGCAACGGTCAGCCATCTTTGATCGGCCGGCAGTGGCGCGCTCACGGTCAGGTTTGTTTCGGCCAGTATCCCTGACAGCTCGGCCGAGATGACGGTATTGCCGTCGGATTCTGCAGAAACAAGTCCCTCTTCTTCCTTGATATTTGAAATTGTCGCAACAGCGCTTGTCGAAGAATCCCAGGTTACCTGGTCGGTTATGTCGAGGGTATTACCATTATCATAATGCCCCACCGCACTGTATTGCCGTGTTTGTCCCTCGGTCAAGCGGGTATCCTGCGGATTGATCTGGATGCTTTCCAGGTGAATGGTAACTGGCTGCTCTACTACGCTGATGGAGGTGTCACCGGTAACACCTCCAAGGGTTGCGGAGACCGTGACACTGCCCGGAGCATAGGCATGTACCAGGCCCTCGGTGCCAGCGCGGTTGCTTACATTAGCAATAGCCTGGTCTGACGACGACCACACAACAGCCTTGCTGACATCCAGCGTGGAGCCATCATCATAGTGACCTGTTGCGCTATGTGACTGATAATTACCCACCAGTATTTCGGCATCTACAGGTTGAATCGTAATTGATTCCAGTCCACTCAAAGGCGTGGTGCAACTCTCAAAGCGAAACACAACCGTTTCGTCACTGGCCGGGCCCAGTTCTACAGCCTGTGATTCAAATTCGACCAGTCGTAAGTTATAGGCGCGAACATTAAATGATTCACTGGCGGCCAATGTGAACAGGAAGTTGATTTCACCGTTTTCATTGGTTGTATCGTCCGCTTCAAGCTCTGACGTGTCGGAGGTCACTTCCACCCAGGTTTGTACCGCCTGGGTGGTCGGGTTATGACACTCACCGATGGCTTCTTCCACGATGACGGTTAACTGGGCGGGGTCTGGTGCATCCAGATAATTGAGTTCAAGAATGGCATCATCATCGCCACAAATGTCATCAATGACGACCGTATTGGAGGTAATGTTTTGACCGTTGTGGTCAATAAACCAGGCCTCGAATGAAAACGCATCGTCCGCCGGCATATTGAGCAGCTTCGTGTCTCGCTCCAGGCCAAGATTAAAAGTATGCGCATAACCGCCGCCAACGCGTTCCACATCGAGATTCACATTGACATGTTCTATATGTTCGCCGGTGATCAGTACATTGATGTGGCAACCCAGGCCTCCATTCGCCGGATCGCTTTCATCACCGGGCTCGTCCGGGCCATCCGGGCCATCGTCGCCACCGGGTTCAGCATCTCCCGAACCGCCTTCTTGTCCGGGGCCGGGGCCATAGGAGGGAAAATCCACGTTGAACCAGGACAGGTGCCGGGTCGTGAGACGGACGTCATACACCTGCGGATCGGTTGCATTCGCTTCGACGATACCCAGGCCGTGATATCGCCATTCAGCAGTGGTGTCGTCATAACTCCATAACGGTAACTCATCACCTATTTGAATGGGTAGATTGGTACTCGGATGCAAAAGGTCAGATGGCGTCTGCATGACAATATCGACAGGTTGATCAAATTGCGTACCTCTGCGACCGTTTTCGTCAACGATATTTATCGCGGCAAAACCACCGGATATAAACCAACCCTGTTCAACGCCCGGATCTGCCTGCCAATCTGCATCGGTAACACTATCCACTGTTGCCTTGTCGAATACCAGGCCACCTGGAAAGGTTGCAAGCGTTTCGCTGCTCAGGCTGCTAAAGTAAGTGGCCTGTACTTCCAGGTCACCCGTTAGTGGTTCATCGTTGTCATCGGAGATGCGGGTGTCCCGGTCAAGTGCAATGGTTACGGAACCCGGATAAGTCACATTGCCGGTCGTACTGACGGTGATATCCTGCTGTAATACGCCACTGTTATTGGCTACTCCCGTGCGGTCGATTTGCGCGCTGGCTCCGTCAATAAGATTATCCTGTTCGTGCAACAGCAGGTCGAAGTCCACCTCGCCCGGCTGTTTCAGGGTAATGATCCTGCTCGAGGAGAGATATCCCTCTGCATGGGCAATCACTTTCACATCATAGGGATAAACATCATCAGTGGTCTGAAATACCAGGCGTCCATCTGCAATCGATAGAGGATCCATAATTTCCACGCCAAGGCTGTCAAAAACCAGATTACTGCCTTCAGGTCTAAGTTCGATTTGCGCGGCATCCTGATCAGCCGAGGATTCGATTAATTGTCCAGTTTTGGCGTTTCTGATTTTGCCCAGGATCCGGTTTTTAAATTCAGGTAGGATAGGTGGCGATATCGCAATGCGGACCGTGTCGCTTGCTTGCCCTCCATTACCATCTTCTGCACGGACATTGATGGTGTGAAGCCCCTGCGACAGGTTTGATGATGAAAACTGTATTCCCCGGCCAATTTCGCCATCCCTGTCCGACGTCCACACAACCATATTGCCACTGATGGTGTCGCCATCAGGATCAGAAACAGTCGCGGATAACCGGACTTCACTACCCAGCAGGAATGAACGCGCTGACTGAGGCTGATCAATCGTGATTTCGGGAGCAGAGTTATCGCTTTTTCCATCCCCTCCTCCATTGCACGCAGAGAGCGCTAAGACGAATGCGATAAAAACCAGCTTAAAATTGATGGCTCTTGTTAAGGTAGTAATATCCATAGCGTCCACCTTTTAATAATGGCTGTATATTTTCAGATTACTCCCGCTACATGACTGCAGCAATGGAATCTGGCTGGACACTTGACTTAAGTCAACATCGATTTTGACGCCTATTAACCGGTTGCGCTATACGCTTAAATGGCAACTTCAGAGTCGTGAAATTATGGTGAACCTGGATGTAGGTTTACAATCAAGCTTAGAGGAGGTGTTTCAAGTGGTGGGCTCGCTCCGGGCACATAAGAAACTCGTCGCGGTGTTCTCGCTAAACTAAACCAGCGCTTGAAGATGACATGATCGCCAAGCTTAATCTTAATGGTCGTATCCCGGTAACAGGGGTCAAAAAAATCTGCCGGATATTCAATGAGTGATTTCTTCACAACATTTTTTTATGGATTAATATTACGAAAAGATACTGCATGAAATGATTGATTACCCATTCACTAAAGAGGGAATCGAATACAGGATGACAATGATGGCCATCACTGCCATCACGATATAACTGGAAAAAAACAGTTTGCGCACCTTGTCGGTACCGACTCTGATGCCTTCATGCTGAAAACTTAAATTTTTGGCGGCTTCCCTGCCGGCGGTATCAAAATAAATCGCGCCACCGATTATTGATACAAGCGGCCACCAGTGATGATCGATTACCATCAAGACACCGGCCATAGGCAGCCACCCTAAAGTAAAAAGATCCCAGTAGGCGGTATAGCGTTCAGCACGTTGAAAAATTTTATCCGCGGTATGTGCTTTTTCCTGAATGCCCAGGCGTTGTGCCAGTGGAAAGTTGATCGATGAAATAACCTGGGCAAGATAAAGAACCCCGCCAAAAATGATTAACAGCCATCCTATAATTTCTTGCATGGTCGCCTCGTGATTCTTTGATTAGAATTTTACCGCAGTGAAAATTTTTTAGCTGCTTTGTGTGGGTTTTAATGTATAAATATAGGCATCTGTCGACGTATTGCTTTTTACCTCGACCCGGGTGAGAACACGCTCATAGGCGTCGCCCTCGAATTCATCCAGTTCGGGCCAAAATTCTGCAAGCCTATCGGAGATGAATAAAAAGCCTTCAACCCTGTCAGTGTGTTTGTCCAGGATGATGCCGGGATAACCCAGTGCAGACCCCCAACCCCCTTGTTGTAAATGCCCGTTTACCCAGGCCTGCTGCCACGAGCCACCCAGCTTTTTCAGAATGTGTTCGTTGGGTTGGCCAGGTGCCAATGTACCATAAATAAATAATTTGTTAGTCATGTCGAAGCAAGTACTTAAGACGAGATTTTAAATGAGATTCAACTGATAAAATTACTCAGGTTCAATCTCAATGCGCTCGATATCAGCTACAAAAACAGTTCTTCCTTTAAGGGTTTTGAAGTGGTCGCTTTTAATATGCTGCTGTTCAGCCTGGTAACTGGTGCGTTCTCCGGTCTGGGTATTAATGACGTGTACGCGAACGGTTGCATAACGCTCGCCAAGTTCAAAATACATGACGACCAGGGCGCTGATGACCATAAACACCAGGAACAGGTAAGCACCCTGGCGAAACATTTTTTCATTTTCAGTGGGTTCTTTTTTTTGTAGCGAACGGGTAGCGGGACTTGTAACACTGGCATTTTTTATACGCAGGTATATAACGATGGCGACGATGATGCTGAGGGTGAAAAGTATTTTTAATATCATGCGCTTTGTGGTCAGGTGACGATGTCCTATGATAACCAAATATGTTCTCTATGTATCGGAGAGAGGTTTAAATGATTATTCGTTCAGCCACCAGGTGAGCCGAAAATTCGAGCGCTGGCAGGTTGTCGGCTACTGCCAGCTGTCATTAAATAAAAGTGAAATACAAGTCGATCAAAAGCCAGGGAGCAGTGATTTGATCTGATTCCTGGCCATCAGTTTTTGTTGTATGGCCCATTTTACTGGTGGAAAGTTATTGCTGATTCTCAGTGCGGCCTTGCGTATCAGCGTGGCTGGAAAATCGTCATTGGTAAACAGGCTGACGATGGAGTTGGTGCCATGGTACAAAGGTCGGGTGGTGAGCATGTGTTGCTGTTGATAGCGCCGCAAAACGTCGGCACTGTAAAAGCCCTGCTGTTTTTTCTGTGCTGCCATCATCTCGCTGGCCAGTATATCCTGGCCGCTCAAGCCGAGATTGAAACCATGCGCGGTGACCGGGTGCATACCCACTGCCGCATCGCCAATCAGGGCAAAGCGGTTGGCATAAAAGCGGTTGGCATGTATCCCCACCAGCGGATATGTGAAGCGTTGACCGGTCTGTTTCATGTCGCCCAGTTTTCCATTCAGGCGCGTTTTAACATCCTCGTTAAAACGGGATTCACTCATCTCCAGTATATCCTGGGCCTGGTTGGATGGCACGGTAATGACGATAGAGGACAGATTGCCCGGCATGGGTAAAACGGCCATGGTGCGTCCGTATTGAAAACATTCAAATGCCGTGTGTTGATGACTCAGTTCATGTTCCATCCAGCACAGGATAGCAGTGCGACCAAAATCAACACTGCTGGCTGAAATGCCCATTTGTCGGCGTGATGCCGAAAAGCGGGTATCCGCCGCCACAATCAGGGAAGCCATGATGGTATCGCCACGGGCCAGTGTGACCTGAGCGTGATTCTCCTGAGTGGAGACCGAGGCAACCTCGCATTGGTCGATCAGCTCGGCATTGTGCAGGCTGTCAAACTCATCGAAGATGGCCTTTCTGATTAAATGGTTGGAAATCAGGAATCCCAGGGCATCATTCGTTTGTGGACCAGGCGATTTAAAGTCGAGCGTGTAGGGTGAATCGCCATCAACAACTTGCGCACATGCAATGGGTGAAATATGCTCATCGCCAATGCGTTGCCAGCTACCCTGTTGTTTCAATAATTTTCGCGACAGGTGGGTCAGGGCGATATCACGGCCATCAATGGCCGGATCAGCCAGTTGTGAGCGGGATTGTTTTTCAATCACAACAATGTTCAGGCCGCTGTCACGCAGCGAACAGGCCAGGCTTAAACCGGAAGGGCCAGCACCTATTATTGCGATATCATAATCCATAATATTTCCCGACAGAAAAGCCCAGTTTAGGTGGCATAAGGCGCGTAACAATTGAGCCAGATCAATAAACATGAATATCATCGTCCTAAATGGCAGCTACATTACAATGAGGAAACAATAATGCGTGAATGGGTCAACCAGGCAATAGCCCGAATAGAAGCCGACTTCCAGAGATCTTCAGATACCCATTTGATTCAGGTCGAATTACCGGCCTTGCCCAATGTTGATTTTTACCTGAAAGACGAGTCCACCCATCCCAGCGGCAGCCTTAAACACCGCCTTGCGCGTTCCCTGTTTTTATATGGCCTGTGTAACGGTTTTATTACCGAGGGCACGCCGATCATAGAGTCCTCTTCCGGCAGTACCGCGGTCTCTGAAGCCTATTTTGCAAAACTGCTGGGGCTGCGTTTTATAGCGGTCATGCCGCGAGCCACCTCAAAGGAAAAAATTGAGCAGATCCGTTTTTACCAGGGAGAGTGTCACCTGGTGGACAATGGCGATATCTATGGTGAGGCACGTCGACTGGCAAAGGAAATGGATGGGCATTACATCGATCAGTTTACCAATGCAGAGCGTGTCACCGACTGGCGCGGTAATAATAATATTGCCGATTCCATCTTCGCGCAGATGTCCAGCGAACGTTTCCCGGAACCGGAATGGATTGTTGTCAGCGCCGGAACCGGTGGCACTTCTGCCACTCTGGGACGTTATTTGCGTTATCGTAAACACCGCACACAACTGTGCGTGGCCGATCCGGAAAATTCGGTATTTTTCGATTATTATAAAACCGGTGACGAGTCCATCACCATCAGGCAGGGGTCCAATGTTGAAGGCATAGGACGACCACGTGTGGAACCCTCGTTTATTGCCACGGTAATTGACCACATGATCAAGGTGCCGGATGAAGCTTCGTTCGCCACCATTCACTTTTTACAGAGGCTGTTAAACCGCCAATGTGGCGGTTCAACCGGTACCAATGTTTACGCGGCATTCCAACTTATGGCGCAGATGCATCATAGGGGGCAGAGTGCCAGCGTGGTGTCATTGTTATGTGATGGCGGTGAGCGCTATCAGCATACCTATTATAACGATAACTGGCTGTCGCAAAACGGCTATGATTTAACCGCCTATACAAACCGGCTGGATGCCTTTTACCATAGTGGGGAATTTCCGGTTGTACTTTAAAACGAAACACTATTGACACTGAATAAGTGTCAAGTCGACAGGACGTTAATTGATGAGGAAATTATCAACAGGTTACTCCCTGGTTTACTCTTTAATACTGGTATTTAACAGTTTCGGGCAGGGTCAGGCTCAGGATTTCAATGACCTTTGTGTGCACCAGGGTGACAAGTTCCTGGTTGGTCAAAGCATCATGCTGCCAGACTATCAAACGCGTCAAGTCGTATGGATGACCTGTACGCGCAGCAGTGCGGATTCAAATCCATCCTGGGTGGTAGGCACCACTGCTAACTATAACGATGGCTTACTGGAGCAGGCCAGACATAAAGCAATAACCGCGCGCGACTTGAATCGCTTAAAACAAGAAACTGAAAAGTCTGGGAAAACAACAGTGCAGAAAAAAGCAGAAACCAGGATACTTGCGGCCCAGGGAGATATGCTGAAAAAAATATCCTATAGCGATCTTGATGTAAAACAGCAGCAATATCATCAAAAAATAGTCAGCAAGATTCAGAAAAACTGGCAGTCAAGCGAAAGCAATAATGAGCGAATAGCCTGCGGGGTATCCGTATTCAACGGTATAAATGGCAACATTACGCAAATTGCATTTAGAAACTGCCCAGCCAGCGAAACCTATCGTGCATCGCTAAAAACGGCGATTTTAAAATCCCAACCCTTGCCGTTGCCGGATATTCCGGAGCTTTATAATCCACAAATAACGATTGTATTTACACCCCCGGTTGATTGAGCTTGTGCTATAACCCATGCTAAATGTAAAACAATAGAAGGGTAACCTTTCCCATAAGTGGATGGACAAGGACAGCACAATCTTTATTAGTCGCCTACTACTAGCGCCATTAATCATAGCGACGATAGTCTTTAGCAATGCATTTGCACAGAATAATGCATTGCCACTTACGGCTGCAGAAAAGCAATGGTTGCAAGAGCATAGGAATATTCGACTGGCCGTGGATATTTCCTGGCCCCCCTTTGAATATATCGATGACGAAAAAAATTATGTCGGAATGGCATCGGAATATATCAAGCTGGTGGGTGAAAAACTCGATATCGAATTTGTCATTGAAAAGGAAAAACCCTGGTCACAGGTCGTAGAGGCGGTTAAAAGCAGGGAACTGGACATGTATTCCTGCGTCCTGTCCACCCCACAACGTCGTGAGTACGTGAATTTTACCCGTCCGTATCTATCCTTCCCCATGGTTATAGTCACCACCGATAGAGTAACCTACGTGGATGGCATTAAAGACCTGAAAAATGAATCCGTGGCCGTGGTCAAAGGCTATGCGACTCAGGACTTGCTGGAAAAGAACCATCCCGAGTTAAACCTGTATCGAGCCAGTAACCTGACCGAGGCGTTGCAGGCGGTGTCGTTGGGTAAGGTGTTCGCCTACATCGGTAACATAGCCTCGGTCAGCGAAACTTTGAAACGAGAGGGGCTGACCAATCTCAAGATTTCCGGACAGACGGCTTATAAATTTGACCTGTCGATGGCGGTACGCAAGGACTGGCCTGAAATGATACCGATTTTGCAAAAAGCGCTGGATTCAATTACGCCGCAACAGCAAGAACAGATTTACCAGCACTGGATCAAACTGCGTTATGAGCAAGGTGTGGATACCAGCCTGATCTGGAAAATCCTGCTGGTGGCATTGTTCATCGTGGGCTTGATCCTGATCTGGAATAAACGCCTGAGACTGGAGGTGGATAAAAGAACGGCGGCCGAAGCCGTAGTTCAGCAAGCCCATCAGCGCCTGGAGTTGGCTCTGCGTGGAGGTGATCTGGGGACTTGGGACTGGAATATCAAATCCAGTGAAATCCAGATTAACGATCGCTGGCTGACCATGCTGGGATTGCCGGCCGACAGGGACAAGATCGACCTGGATTTTTGGGAAGGATTGCTCAATCCGGATGACAGGGATGGTGTTCAGGTTGCGGTGAAATATCTATTGAGCGGCAAGCTAGAATTATACGATGAGCAATTTCGTATGCTGGATGCCAATGGCCAATACCTATGGATCCATTCTCTAGGCCAGATCGTTGAATATGATAAGGAGGGTCATCCTTTGCGGGCGGCCGGAATTCACCAGGACATCACCGAGTTAAAGCAAGCTCGCACGGAATTGGAACAGGCGCATGCTCAATTGATGAATTATGTCGATATTGTCGATAAGTATGTGATCACATCATCGACCGATACTCGCGGTGTTATTACCTATACCAGTGAAGCTTTTTGTGAAATATCCGGTTACAGCGAGCAGGAGTTAATCGGACAAAGTCATGGCCTGTTACGTCACCCCGATATGCCCGATGAAATCTATCGCGACCTTTGGAAGACCCTACGAAGTGGTCAAACCTGGCAGGGAGAGCTCAAGAATCGCAAAAAAAATGGGGATTATTACTGGGTACATGCCTACATCTCCCCCAATTTTGATGAAGACGGAAGCATCGAGGGTTATACCGCGATCCGCCAGGATATCACCGATAAAAAACTGGCGGAGAAACTCTCTATTACTGACGAATTAACAGGGCTCTATAATCGACGTTACTTTAACCTGATCTTGCCGCAGGAACTGGCCCGCGCTGAACGCGAAAAGAAACATATCGCGTTAATTATTCTGGATGTGGATTACTTCAAGCCCTACAACGACAACTACGGTCATTTACAGGGGGATATTGCACTTCAGGCCGTGGGCAAGGTGCTAAAAAATACTTTGAGACGAGCCGGGGATTTCGCTTTTCGCATAGGAGGCGAAGAATTTGGCTGCATCATTTCATTTGATCAAGAGCAGATAGCGTCCAATCTGGCCGAGCGCATCCGCCGTGAAATTGAAGATCTTAAGATAGCGCATGACTTCAGTCCTGCCTGCCCGTATCTAACCATTTCTTTGGGCATGAAAGTTCATCAGTGTGGTGGAGAAGTGCCACCGGAAATGGGTCGATTGTACAAGTCGGCGGATGAGGCCCTGTACATGGCGAAGGAGCAAGGGCGAAATCGGGTCGTCAGTTTATGACGGCTTGATGGATTATTGCCGGGTACCGATATAAACGCCGGCGGACATCATGATGCTGCCGGCCAGGCGGTTTAACCCGGTCATAGCGCGTTCCGATTTAAAATAACGCCGGGCCCAAGAAGCACTGAATGCGATGCTCATCAAACCAATCATCAACCCGAAAAGGCACAACAGTGCGGCAATGGCGATATCCTGGGCTGACAGCACGGTCAAATCCATAAAGGTTGGCAGAAAGGCGATATAAAACAGGATCACCTTGGGGTTGGAAGCCGATATTAAAAAACCCTGCACAAAACTTTTCAGCTCGGAACGGCTCAGGTTGTTCTGTGATTCACCGACCAGGTGTGATCGGTCATGCCACATCTTCCAGCCCAGGTAGATCAGGTACAAGGCGCCGATGATTCTGATCACAGTAAAAAATACACCCCATTGCTGTGCAATGACCGCCAGCCCGAAGCAGGCCAGCACCAGGTAGATGATATCGCTGATGGCCATACCCAGGGCCAGGGAAAAGCAGGGCCAGCCACCCTGGGTCATGGCCCGCGCAAGCAGGGCGAACACGCCGGGCCCGGGCGTGATCGAAAAAATGATGATGGCTATAAAAAATGCCAGGCCGCTTTCAAAGCTCATGGCTGTTGTTTGATTACTTTAAAAAATGCCAGAAAGGCCAGTCTGATAGTTTGAAAGCAGAGAATCAAGAGTTTTCTGGCAATTGGGCTATAGTACTTTAAGGAACTCTGAAGTCTCTATCGGATCAACATTAAATTGCTGAATTCACCCGTGTCGCATGTTAAATCTCTTTGACCATGAACACCACCTGCGCCTGGTCGCGGGCATGTTGATGTTAAGTTACGCTGCCTTTGCCCAAATGTGGTGGATGGCCCCGCTGGGTCTTTTTTTTATTTATACGGGCGCGCTTAAATTCTGTCCGCTTTTTTACGCGTTGGGCATTAATACACAAAAAGGCCGTCATGATTACCACCTGTCGCTATTGCCCGGGCATAACCCGGAGCCGGTTTACCTGTTTAATAAACAGGGAGATCTGATATTCCGAAACCAGGCGGCTAAAAATATTTTACCCAACCTGCGCTCGCTGGAAGACTTGCAGCAGGAAAGTGAAGTCACCGATTACCAAAGCCGTGATGGACATATCATCGAAGGTTTTCGCGAGGGTGATAAGCGCTACCTGTTACATTACCAGCCGCTGCCGGATAGCGAATTTATTGCCGCCTATGGCTTTAATGTGACTCAGCTGATGGAAGCCAACGAAGAAATCATCAATACCCAGAAGGAATTGCTCTACCGCATGGGCGAAATTGGTGAAACACGCAGCCAGGAAACCGGTAATCATGTCAAACGCGTGGCGGAGTATTCCAGGCAGCTTGCACTGCTGGTCGGGCTTAATCAGGAAACGGCCCAGTTGCTCAAAATGGCTTCACCGATGCATGATATCGGCAAGGTAGCCATTCCCGACCGGGTATTGATGAAACCCGGCAAGCTCGATGCCGAAGAATGGGAAATCATGAAAACCCATGCCAGTATCGGTTATGAATTATTACGCCATTCCGAACGACCCATTCTGCAGGCAGCCGCTATTGTGGCCGGGCAGCATCATGAAAAATGGGATGGCAGTGGTTACCCGAATGGTTTCAGCGGTGAAGACATTCATATTTATGGACGTATCACTGCATTGGCCGACGTATTTGATGCACTGGCCAGTGAAAGGGTGTATAAAAAAGCCTGGCCGCTGGATGAAATACTGGCCCTAATCCGCGAACAGAGAGGCAAACATTTTGATCCGCAACTGGTCGACCTGTTTTTAAAGAACCTGGATACCTTTATTGCCATTCGGGATCAGTATCGTGATGAACCGCTGTCTGACACAGCTTAACGGGAAATAACATGAAAATATGGGTTGTACTGGCATTGCTGGGATTTAGCACGGCGCTGACTGCAGGAGAGGCCGACATCGTCGAGGTCAAGGTTCAGTGCACCAGCAGTTGTACCTTTAACGTGACCGTGCAACACGCGGATACCGGCTGGAAACATTATGCCAACCAGTGGGATGTGCTGACGCCGGATGGCAAGGTGCTCGGCAGCCGGGTTTTGTATCATCCGCACGTCAACGAACAGCCTTTTACGCGCTCATTGAGCGGTGTAAAAATCCCTGCTCACATTCGCCAGGTCACCATACGCGCCAGGGACTCCAGGCACGGTTATGGCGGCATCGAAAAAACCGTGGATATCCCCGCACGTCGATAGTCGGCGTCAAAAAATTACTTGTCTAAAAAACGGATGATTTAGCGGGCTTTTTGCTTCAACATAGTGCCCTGTAGATTGGAGAGCTGTCATGATTCACAGTGCACCCCGCAGCGAAGATATTTTTTTCAAAGCCTATCAAAACCATGATTCGTCGTATGAAGGCATTTTCTTTATGGCGGTCAAAACCACCGGTATTTTCTGTCGGCCGGGTTGTACCGCCAAAATGCCCAAACGCGAGAATGTGGAGTTTTTCAGCACCCCTGACGAGGCCCTGGCGAAAGGTTATCGGCCGTGTAAACGCTGCCAGCCACTGGACTCGATGGGTACGCCGCCAGCCTGGGTAAGTCGTGCGCTGCAGTTGCTCAAGTCTCAACCGCAACGTATCAGTGATGCCCGTTTACTGGCCCATAATATCGATCCCACACGTTTAAGAAGGTGGTTTAAAAAACACTTTGGCATGACCTTCCAGGCCTATCAAAGACAGTTAAAATTAACTCGGGCCTATGATCAGATCAAGCAGGGTCATCATGTCATCGATTCTGCCATGGACAGCGGGTTCAATTCCCTGAGTGCATTTAATGAAGCCTTCACTAAAACAATCGGTATAGAGCCCTCCAAAAGTAAACAGCAAACGATTTTACCCGTTTCACGCTTGTTGACACCGCTCGGGCCAATGATTGCGGTAGCCAGTGATACGGGTTTATGCCTGCTCGAATTCACTGATCGAAAAGCCATACACAAGCAACTTGAAAGGGTGCAACAGCAGCATCGTGCGCGCCTGGTGCTGGGCGAACATGAGTTGTTTAAAACTTTACAGCAGCAGCTGGATGAATATTTCAATCAACACAGACGGACATTCGAACTCCCGTTAAACCTTAAAGGTACCGAGTTTCAATTGATGGCCTGGGCTACCCTGCAGTCCATTCCCTATGGTGAGTTTCGAAATTATCAGCAGGAAGCCAAAATGATGGGTAAACCCGAGGCCATCCGTGCTGTCGCCACGGCCAATGCAGCCAATCCACTGGCTATCATCGTGCCCTGTCATCGGGTGATTGCAAAAACCGGTAAGCTGGCCGGTTATGCTGGCGGCATCTGGCGTAAGCGTTACCTGCTGGAGCTGGAATCCAGAGCAGCCAGGACATAATGTAAAAACCTATGAAACCGTCGCAGATTGTGGAATTGGTCACCCTGGCCGCCTTGTGGGGCGGTTCGTTTTTGTTCATGCGCATGGGTGCACCCGATTTTGGACCGGTTGCACTGATTGAACTGCGCACTGCCATAGCGGCATTATTCCTGCTGCCGATAATTATGCTGCTAAGGCAGTTTAATGAAATCAGGCAGAATGCCGGCTTGTTGCTGATCGTTGGTTTTGTGGGCACGGCGGTACCATTTTGTCTGCTGACCTACGCCACACTCTATGTCAGTGCCGGTTATGCATCCATTTTAAACGCCACCGCGCCCATTTTTACCGCTATTGTGGCCTGGCTGTGGATCAAGGACCGGTTGGAGAACCTGGCCCTGTTGGGTATGGGGTTCGGATTTCTGGGGGTTGCGGTAATGGTGCTGGATGATGAAGTCAATAGCTCTTCGCTCAGATTGATTCCGGTGCTGGCCGGTTTGGGTGCGACCCTGTGTTATGGTATTGGCGCAAATTTTACCAAGCAGAAACTGGGTCATCTTAAACCGCTGACCATTGCCGGTGGCAGTCAGCTGGGGGCCGCGTTATGCCTGCTACCGTTCGCAATTTTTTTATGGCCGGAACATAATCCGGATATCAAGGCCTGGGTAGCGGTGAGCATTCTGGGTATTGCCTGTACCGGTATCGCCTTTATTCTATTTTTCCGCTTAATCGCCAATGTGGGTGTGCATAAAACCATTTCGGTCACCTACCTGATTCCGGTTTTCGGCGTGATATGGGGCATGATGATTCTGGATGAACCGGTCACTTTGCTCATGTTACTGGGTGGTATCCTGATTCTGGGGGGTGTGACCCTGACTACGGGCATATATCAATCTTTTAACAAACGGAAAACGCTATGAACATTAAAATTTTGATCACCGGTGGCACCATCGATAAATCCTACAACATGCATAATGGCGAGATGCATTTTGTCGATTCGCACATTCCCTCCATGTTAACCGAGGGACGCTGCAAGGCGGATTATGAACTGGAAAAAATACGGTTAAAAGACAGTCTGGATCTGGATGACAGTGACCGGATGTTAATCCTGTCGGCCTGTCAGCAAAGTGCACAGGACAGGATCATCATCACCCACGGTACCGACAGCATGGTACTAACGGCGCAATTCCTGCAGCAAAACATCGATACCAAAACCATTGTATTAACAGGTGCGATGATTCCTTATGTATTCGATAAATCGGACAGTCTGTTTAATCTGGGTTCAGCTTTTGCGGCCGTGCAGAGTTTGCCTGCCGGGGTTTACATCACCATGAACGGCAGGGTTTTCAATGCGCATGAGGTGGTAAAAAACCGTGAAGAGGGTGTGTTTGAATTTATCGTGTGAAAGCGATGAAGTCCGTTATCCGATGATATCTGAAATATTGTCTATACTGGGGTTATCAATAAAAAGGGACAGCCAGTGTCGGATACGACTTTTACATTATTTCCCATTTCGAAAACCCAATACACGTCCAAAGAGCTGGAAGGCATAGAAAATGGTCGCAACCTGCTCCAGTATAAATTAATTTTTTATATTGGCGCTGCATTTGTCTCGCTGTTTACCCTGGTCAGTTTTTTTAAAGGACGCATAGAGCTCGGCCTGTTCCTGTCGGGCTGCCTGTTACTGGTTTCACTGGTTCACCTGTATGTGTGTAAAACCAACAAGGTCAGCCTGGCTGTATTCATTTATACCCTGGTCATGTCCTTGCTGATTTTATATCTGGTCGTTACCGGTGGTGTGAGTGGTACCGGACCCTTGTGGTCTT
Source organism: Gammaproteobacteria bacterium (assembly GCA_024763185.1). Classification (GTDB taxonomy): domain Bacteria; phylum Pseudomonadota; class Gammaproteobacteria; genus JACNJF01. Next base: position 15,698 of record JANTFY010000021.1, read on the forward strand.
ATCCGATAGTCGTTTTGCTGATTCCGATGCTGGGTTATCTGAAGGGGGCAATTTTTTCCGCGACCTTGATTATTGTGATCACCCTGGTTTTAATGCTGTTGCCGCAGGATTCATTTCTGTATGTCTATGACAATGAGTTCAAGCTGCGCTATCTCGGCACCCTGTCGGCACTGTCCCTGTTATCCTGTGCCATTGAATTCTCTCGCGGCAGGGCCTTTTCCTACATGCTGTTTTTAAGTAATGAGCTCGAATACGTGAGCCGCACAGATCCGTTGACAGGCCTGATGAACCGGCGTGGCATTGAAGACCTGTTTAAAAAGGAGGTCAATCGTTTTGAACGCAAGGGTACCGTGTTTTCTATCTTATTGATTGACGTGGATGATTTTAAAAAAATCAATGATGAACACGGGCATACACTGGGCGATGCGGTTTTGAAGGAGCTTGCCCAGATTCTGTTAAGAAATTTACGCCATATGGATACGGTGTCGCGCTGGGGTGGTGAAGAGTTTTTGATTTTGCTGCCAGACACAGGCTCAGATCAGGCCCAGCTAGTGGGCGAAAAATTATGTCGATTTGTGGAAAAAACCTCACCCTTATGCGATGGCCTGGATCACAAAACCACGATCAGTATAGGTGTTGCCAGCTACACCAGTGAAATGGAAATACTCAGTCTGGCCGACAGGGCTGATAAAGCGCTCTATCAGGCCAAAGAAAATGGCAAGAACCAGGTTATCAATGCCGCCAATGTGAAAATGACTGCGGCTTGAAACGCCGCGCTTTATTTTTTTGGCCACTGTACGATTGTGGAATCATCTTCTTCGCGCGTATTCAGGTATTTTGTAATGGCATGAGAAATGGCACTTAAACCAAAACTGGCGGTGACACCCACAAACGAACCCAGTCCGCTTTCGCAGTCCAGCGTGGTCTGGTTTGGCATGCTGGGTTTGGCGTAACTGACAGCGCCGTTCTGTGCCGGATAGACGGGTTGCTGGGTAGAAAATACACAGTCAATTCCATAACGCCGCTTCGGGTTGCGACTGTAATCCAGCTGATGGCGTAGCTTGGAGCGTAACATGGCCAGTAACGGATCATTGAAGGTACGGGTCAGATCATTAATCTCAATTTTGGTCGGATCCGATAAGCCTCCCGCACCGCCGGTTACCACCAGCCTGATTTTGTGCCGCCTTAAATAATGGACCAGAGACATTTTCTGCTGCACATGATCAATGGCATCGATAACGTAATCGTATTGCTGAAAGTTGAAAGCTTCCAGGTTGGCACGCGTAACCAGCTCGTCGATGGCATGGCACTGGCATTCGGGATTGATGGATTTGATACGGCCTGCCAGGGTGTGAACCTTGCTCTTGCCGATACTCTCAA
>JANTFY010000022.1 GCA_024763185.1 Gammaproteobacteria bacterium
TCCTGGCCAAACGGAAAGCCCGACGGTTCATAATAATACCCATTGAACAGACTGTTACCCCATTCGGTCGCCCCGGTATCGTTCAGGGTGCCGGTAAAGAACGGCATATCTTCACTGAATAACTCAAGGTCACCGCTGGCGTCAGAGAGAGTGGCCTTGACTGTGGCAAAGTAGTTGGTAGCCGGCGTCAGACCCGTGAAACTGTGGGTAAATTCCGTGGGTGATTTCGCGGACGAATCCAATGGCAACACCGAAGCTTGAGACACGCCCGGCTGATCGGCGATATAAACATCGAAACCGGCAATGGCCACCTCGTTAATGTCCGTCCACTGAATCTCTCTACCTGAGACTGTCAGTACGGGTGCATCTGGCTCAATTACGCGAATCGAATGAGCATCAGACAAGGTTGTGCCCCCTGAGTTGGATACTGAAAATTGAAAATTCGTTTCACTGCCGACATCGCTGATCATGGGTGTACCGCTGATTCGACCATTGCTCAGTTCAAGCCAGGCTGGTAGCGATACGATCGCATACGATACCGATTCACAACTCAAAGAATCAATATCGTAGCTATAAAGCTGCGTTGGAAAAACGCTCAGATCCGGTGATATGGAAGTGATTTCAGGTGCGGCGACGACCAGTTCTATGGTGAAAGGACCGATGGAACTACTACCCGAGCTATTGATAGCCGTGAGCGTGATGTTTTCATAACTGCCCAAATCCGTGCAAAGCGGCGAACCGGACAATACCCCCGTTGATGTGTTGAACTGCGCCCAATCCGGTAAATTGGTGATATCCCAACTGTCGGCGGCCCCACCTGTATTCACCGGTGCAAAATAATAGGGGTTTGCGAATAAACCTGGCTGAAGCGCCAGTTCCGTCGTCGGTGTACCGGACAGGGATGGTGGTGCCAGGCTGACCGTGATATCGAAAGGACCGATACTGTCTTCATTGGCACTGGCATCTGTGGCCGTAATGAGTATGTTTTCAAAGGTCTGATCTGTTCCGATGGGTGGCGTCCCCTCGATGCTGCCGTCATTTTGGTCAAAGCTTGCCCAGGCCGGCAGGTTTTCCACACGCCATGTTTGTGCGACGCCGCTGATAACAATCGGCACAAAACTGTAAAGAGAGCCGGCTGATACATTAGTCAGTGGCGTGCCGCCTATATCGATAACAGACTGACTGACCGTGAGCTGGTAACTGGCGCTGGTGGCCAGATAATTGGCACTTTCGGCCTTGTCGGCGGTAATTGTAGTACTACCTGCGGCCACAATACTGACCTCTCCGCTGGCGGAGTTCACTGTGGCGACCGCACTATCGCTGCTACTGTAACTCACGGCTCCGCTGCCGCTGCCTCCGACGACAGAATTGTTGAAAGGCGTATCATCAGTGGTTTTGTTGACTGGGCCCGGGTCGATAAAACTGATACTCTGGCTCCCTTGAAGCACTTGAATCGCAACCACCAGATTGTCTGTGCCTGCACTATTACCGGCTTCGATATCAATTCCCGGAAAATTACCCGCCGAAGTGGGTGTTCCGGTTATTACCCCGTCAGCAAAACTCAAGCCGGGAGGCAGGGTACCCGACAGCGTCCAACTGGCCACAGACCCTGAATTGCTTACGTTGAAAGAATATGCCACGCCAACGGTGGCATTTGGCGGAGTGCCTGACAGTTGCGGGGCAGTGGCTGTCGCCATTACATCGATTTCAAACAGGTTGGACGTATCGCTACCCGCGGTATTACTGGCTGTGACCTGTATATCCGGGTGAAATGCCGTCTGCGTGGGTGTTCCGGATAATTCACCGGTCGTATTATTGATAGTGAGCCAGGCCGGTGCATTATCTATAGACCATCTGGATGCCATGCCCCCCTGATTGACGGGTGTGAAGCTGAATGCCTGACCCTGCGGGATTTCAAAATTAGAGATATCGGCTATTTGCGGTTGGGCATCGATCACTTCGAGTTCGATCTCAAGAGCCCCAAAGCCCCATCCGCTGGTGGGCTCTCCGACCCCGTTTTCCGCTATGATACGAATAAACTGATAAAGACCCACATCGGTCGCATCGGGTGTACCACTGAGAGTACCGTTTTCAGAATCGAACTGCGCCCAGGCCGGTAATCCTTCAATACGCCAGGATTCAATGGGGCCACGGTCGTTGGTGGGCGTAAAACTGAAAAAGCTGCCGGCCACAATGGGCGAAGCAGGCTCACCGGCAAGACGCGGATGATTAACCGTATGCAGTGTGATAAGCGCATGCGCTTCGGCGCCATTTTGGTCTTCAACCAGCACTTTGGCTCTGGCACGACTCCAGACCTGTTGCTGGCCATTAACCCGTAAATCGGCAGGCGTTCCCGAAATAGTGGCATTTTCAGGATTCAGGCTTAATCCTTCGAACAGACCGCTATATTCGCCTTCTTCTAAATCTTCCGGAGCGGCAAGGCGATAACGCAGGGGGTCTTTACCACCGGAAGCGGTAAAATAATCTTCCAGGGTGACTGCATCACCGACCACCAGCACGGGTGTCTGGCTGGGGCCTTCAAGCGTCAACTCATCGTACACCAGAATTTGCAAGGGAGCAGAGTCGATTGTACGCCCCAGAGCATCCTCGGCTGAAACCATGAAGTTGGCCGGGTTACTGGTGCCGGGCAGTACATAATCCACCTTGCCATAAATACGTCCGCTGTATTCACCGAGGGTCAAGCCTCTGGGTAACGCACCGGAAATAATACTGTAGCGTACCGGTGGTGCAGCAGCTGTCATTTCGATACCGTATTGATCCCCATTGGCGCCTATCTCCGTCTGTTCGGTTACTCCTTCAGGTAAGTTAATAGCGAGTTCGGCGGGCTCGATATGAACATCCAGGTTGATCTGCAAAACACTCCCCGTGCGATCGGCCGGTGTGAGACAAACCGGCTCCGAAAAATAGCCAATCGATGTTTCATTATCCAATCTTGAATAAAAGAAATGTGCGGTGAAACAAGGTGAGCGGTTAGGGTAAACCGCTTTTCTGGTTGGCTTATTCAACTCAAAGAATTCAGCGAATGCAAAGCCATTGGCTAAACCGATGACCTCTGCAGAATAACCATCGATATCGCCACCCTGTAACATCTGGCCCTCTTCGAACAAGCGTACGGTGATATCCGCAAAGTCTGCAAATATTTGTGCCTGGTCAGGGTTCCACCAGCTGAAATGAGTGACTTCTCCGCGCAGAGCCAGACCGGTGACAGAAGCCGGATTGGCGACCACTGTACCGATGCCTTCCTGATGCCAGATGCCGCTGGTTTCATCCAGGAACCACATGGGGATTTCGTCACCCACCTCAATGGGGCTGCCGTCTGCCAGGGTGTCACCGTATAACGGCATTTCAATGATGGCTGTCTGACCGGGTGCCAGGTTCAATTCCTCTCCATTTTGGGTGAAGTGAAATTCGACGGGGCCGAAACTCAGAATGTCGGTGGGATCTTGCCCGCCTTCGGGTACGCCAGTGAACGACCCAGGGAATGCCTGTAAACCTGCGGGTGTGGTGACATCCACGGGTGTCATGGATAGTTCCACTTCTCCAGTCACAGCATTACCCTGAGAATCAACCAGGGCACCGGCATTGATTTCCAGGCTGACGCCATCTCTGCCTTCTAGGTCTGTTGGCTGTGTCGCATCGAACAGTTGGGCCGCCTGGCGCTGGATCATGGTTGCCGATTGGCGTAGCGTGGTGGATGCGGTGGGAGTGTCCAGCATGATGACCTGTACGGCAAACCCTGCCTTGTTCAGTTGTAAACGGTAATGGCTTTGTTCATACAGATCCGGTATGGTGATTTGACCGGATGCGTCCGTTTGCGTATTCAAGGGTCGCTGTCCATTACCTTCTATGAGTGTTACCTCAACTCCTTCAACCGGTGCTCCTACAACGTCCGTTACGGTGAATTGAGCATCATTTTCCATAAGGCGTAATTCAGTATCAGCGTTTGATTTACTGGTATCAGAACAACCTGCTGCTATCAGAAAAAAACTGGTTAGGAGTAGAACAAACCATCTAGAACGGTTAGGCGAGGAGGAAATCATACGACAATTCCATTGTTAATTTAGTATGAGTTCCATTTTATGAATAGGCTTTTATTCGTCGATACCAAGAACTTGGTATGATAATTTTGAAACATTGGTAATAGAATAAGAGCTGTCTTGAAAATCCACGACAATCATGCATAAGAATCGATTGATCTCATCATAGTTTTGAAGGAAAACAAGAACTATATTTTATCTATATTCCATAATTGCTTTTTTCAATAACACTCCGGTTTCTGCTTGTATTTAATTGTCCATGAATCGATTTACAATCATTTTAGTGGAGGATGACAGGGAGGTTCAGCAACGACTGGCCCGCTTGGTTAATGATCATGAACAGTTTGAATTGCTCAGTGTCTCCTCGTCTTTACAAGATGGCCTTGCTGCTTTACTGCAACAGAAACCGGATATCCTGTTAACCGACCTGGGCTTACCGGACGGTTCAGGTAGCGAAATTATCAAGGCTATTGCCGACAACAAGCTTGATTGTAAAGCCATGGTGATATCAGGGTTTCAGGATGAACATCGCGTGTTTTCCGCGCTCGAAGCGGGTGCCAGGGCTTATATTCATAAACATGATGAAAGCCAGAAGATTACCGATGCCATTCTATCCATGATGGCGGGTGGAGCCCCGATCAGCCCGGTCATCGCACGGTTGATGCTGCAACGATTCCAAAAACCGGATACCCAGGTCGAGCTTGCGGAGGCCCTGACAGAACGCCAGGTGAAAATTCTCAAGCTGGTGAGCCAGGGTTTTTCATCGCGTGAAATTGCCGAGAAACTGGATATCAGCTATTACACGGTGACCACGCATATCAAGAATATCTACAGTAAATTACAGGTGAACAGCCGTACTGAGGCGCTGCATGAAGCAAATAAGCTGGGCCTTTTGTAGCGGGTTAGATCCTTCAATCATTCAACATAAAAGGCACTTTTCTGTTAGTTAAACCCTGCTGGTTTTTCCCGACGTACTTCCCATTTTTTAAAATATCTGTTTAAGTTTCTGTTGGAAACTCTTTATGTTCGCTACTATCGGTATCTTGTTCTGAGTAGTGAGCGAGTCGCGTTTTATATTCACGGGTGTGGTATGTGGATCATAAGAAATAAAAAATGGGCAGTGTTTTTTTTGTTCAGTTACTGGCTGCTGGTTAATTTTCTGGTGCTCCATAGCCCCTTTTCTTATTTCGATAATCTCCCTGTCCCGGCCTTGGAACATTTTGAGTTCGTTGCTGGCGATGAAGAGAGTCCTGAATTTCTCAAACAGCATGCGTGGCAACACCAGGCTTTACCGGATGACTGGTATAAAACCGGTAAAACTCACAATCAGTACTGGTATAAATCACACTTATTGTTAGACCATCCTGTCAATGACATCTGGGCCGTTTATCTGCCGACAGTTACCCATGCGGCTGCCGTTTTTATTAATGGTACCTGGGTCGGGCAGAGTGGTTATTTTAGTGATCCGGTATCGCGACATCATAATGATCCTTTGCTGTTCAGCTTTTCAGGTTCCATGCTCAAAAAGGGGCAGAACGATATCCATATTCGGGTCAAAGCCTCTTATCATGAACAGGGATTGTTAGGCCAGGTATATGTTGCTCCTTTCAATCAACTTAATAAGTACTATGAAATAAAACATTTTGTCCGTATTGACCTGATTCAGTGGCTGACCTCGGCCATGTACCTGATGGCGCTGGTGGTGCTGGTGTTCTGGATGGCACGGCCACAGGATAAAATTTATGGGCTTTTCTCGCTAGAGCTGATTTTTTGGGCGACACATAATTTAAATCTGATTATTACAGACATCCCTGTCTCGGCAAGGCTTTGGGAGTCGCTCATGATGAGCACATTGGGCTGGACCGTGTTAACCATGATCTACTTCAATCATCGCTTTGTAGGAGAGGTTCATCCACGCATTGAAAAGCTGGCACTGACGGCAGCTGCTCTTGGTTTGGGTCTGTTCTTTCTGCCGGATTTGGCGGCCGTTTTACACGTGGGTTATCGTGTCTGGGATGCGTTGTTAATCGTTGTTGGTTTATACCTGATCGGTTACCTGGGCAGGGTTTTCTGGAAGAATCCACAATCTGATTATTTCCTCATGTTACTTGTCGGTATTCCAATGTTAATTTTTGGCCTGCATGACATCCTGGTCGTCAACCATATGGCAGACCGGACTGATGGTCTGATCATCCAGTTCAGTGTGATTCCAGCCTTGTTGCTGTTTAGCTGGTTTATGGTGCGCCGTTTTGTAAAATCCATCAACAAGGCAGAGCATCTGGCTGAACACTTTGAGCAACTGGTCGATGAAAAGACCAGGGAAATTGAATTCCAGTATGACAAATTAAAGGAAATGGAAAAACAGTCTGTACTGGCTGAGGAACGTGAGCGAATCATGCGTGATATGCATGATGGCATAGGTGGACAACTTGTCTCGGTGATCAGTTTGTTACAGGATCAAAAGGGAGACGTATTCAAACGTTTACGCGAGAAAGTCCAGCATAGCCTGACAGATCTCAGGTTAGTTATCGACTCACTGGATCCCGTGCAAAACGAATTACCGGTGCTTCTTGGAACCATGCGAATGCGTCTGCATGACCAGCTTGATGCCGCCAATATCCACCTTGAATGGGCGGTTACAGATTTACCGGACATCCCAGATACAAGCCCACGCAGAAGCCTGCACATTATGCGTATCGTTCAGGAAGCGATAACCAATTGTATCAAGCATGCAGATACTGAAAAAATAAGATTGGTCACAGGCACCCTTGGTGAGCAGGAAAGTCACGTTTATATAGATATTATCGACTATGGTAAAGGCCTTAAGTGTGTCGATGAAAACGCAGAGAATCAGGGCAGGGGAATTAAAAATATGCACTACCGCGCTGAGCAAATGGGTGCGAAACTGGATCTTGACAGCTCTGAGGAAGGTACCCGGATACGTTTGTTAATTGCGCTGGAATCTGCCTGAAAATCCACAATCAGCCGTTAATATCGAAACGATATCCGAAGCGGTTATATCACTGAGCACTGCAAAGTGGGAAAGAATTAGTTCGACGATAACGGCGCGATAACAGGTTTGCTTTCTTTCTGGGTGCCACCCGCGATTTCCCTTTGGCGCCATGAGGTTCAGAGTAAGTCGGTAGTGAATTTTACGACCCGGTTACGGCCTTTGGCTTTCGCCTGGTAGAGCGCTTTGTCTGCCCGTTCGATCAGTTCCTGGTACTCGACATCCGTCTCCATGGCTTCACTGACACCAATGCTGACGGTCATGGCCATTTCATTCTGTTCGATGGAAAGCGGTGTTTTTTCAACCATGTGGCGTATCCGTTCGGCCGTGATCATCGCTTTTATTTGAGAGGAATCAGGCAGGATAATACAGAACTCGTCCCCGCCCAGCCTGAAGGCATGGTCGTAGGAGCGGAACAGGAATTCAAACAAATGGGCCAGGTTGAGTAAAGCCTGGTCTCCAGCCGCATGCCCAAATTGATCATTGATCTGCTTGAATTTGTCGATATCGATCAACAGCAGGGAAAATTTATTATGCGTTCTTAAAAACCGTAAAAATTCCTGATTGATGGTTTTTTCGAAGGCGCGGCGATTTAACAAGCCGGTCAGCTCGTCTTTCTTGGAGAGTGTTTCCAACTGGTGCTGCAGAGATTTCTGGTCGCTGACATCACGCTGGATGGCAGCAAAATGAGTCACCTTACCCTTGCTATTCTTTAACGGAATAATGCTCATGTCGAGCCAGTATTCATGGCCGTTTTTACTGTAGTTTTTTATCGTGGTGCGAATGTGGGTCTGCTTTTCCAGTGCCCGGCGGACATCCTTAATCGTTTCATTATCGGTATCGTCAGATTGTAATATCCGCGGCGTTTTGCCAATCGCTTCCTTGGCGGTGTACCCCGTCAGAGCCGTAAAGGCCTTGTTGACATAAACAATCTCAGGACCCGGTTCATCCAGTGGACTGGCTTTGGTTACAATGACCACATCCTGGGCTTCATCAACGATATCCTTGAAATTGAAATCTAATTTGGCCATGTACGATCACATCCCGGGTTTTGTTATGGTTTTATATCTGATGTGGTAATTTACCAGTAACCGTGAAGATAAGACAAATATATACAAAGAATACCTGTTCTATAAATGGGAAGATGCCCGTATCCCCGAGATTAGACCATCCGCTACCCGGGGAGTCGTCTGTCGAGCGTGCTGAAACCGGTCAAATTGGCAAGCGGAAGCGATTACAGGGCATTGAGTTTTTGCATGGCGCCAAACAGTCCCAGGTGTTGTTTGACGATAATGCGAATAGGGATATCTTTAACGTAATCCCTGAACCGGCCCTTGTCTTCAAAGCGTGTTCTTAAATCGCTGTTTTCAATAAAGTCGATAAAGCGGGGTGCTATGCCGCCGGCTATATACACGCCACCTCTGGCGCCGGTGAGCAGAGCCTGGTTGCCAGCGGTTGATCCCAATACCTGGCAGAACATGGAAAGGGCTTCCACGGCCAGGTAATTTTCGGCGTTGATGGCGGCGCGGGTAATTTCCTGTTCACTATGATAGTCAGGATTGGCTCCTTCCAGGTCACATAAAGCCAGATAGATATTCACTATTCCGGCGCCGGATAAAAGGCGTTCAACCGACACCCTTTCAAAGCGTTTACGTAACTCGTTAAAGACATCAATTTCACGAGAATTTACCGCTGCGAAATCGATGTGGCCACCTTCTCCCTCAATAACCCTAATGCCATCCTGGTCATTCAGCAGGGTGCTGACACCGAGACCGGTGCCGGGTCCAAGAATGGCAATGGGTGCGTTGGGCTGCGGCTTGTGCCCACCAATCTGGTGCCATTCAAAAGGTTTCAGCGCCGGAATGGAATAGGCCACCGCGCTAAAGTCGTTGATGATATGTACCGGATGTTGTTGCAGGGCTTCGGACAGTTGAGAACGCGTGAAGATCCAGTGGCTGTTGGTAAGGTCGATAGTTTCCTGATCCACCGGGCAGGCCAGGGCCAGGCAGGTGGCCTGGGGTAATGGCTTCCATTCACCCAGTTTTTGGATATGCGCGAGCACATGTTGCAGTGCAGCCAAAAAAGTCGGGTGATCGGCCACGCTTAATACAATAACGTTCTTCAACTCGTTGCTTTGCAAATCCTGTATGGCGAAGCGTGCGTTAGTGCCACCAATGTCGGCAACAAGATTCCAGGCTTTAAGATCGGACATGGTAATACCCGTTTCGTCGGCTACTGTCTCTGGTTCCAGCCTGGTGCGTCGGGATAGAAATGGAATTGCCAGGGAGGCGCCGGGCGGGAACCTCTCCATGGATCGCTACCATAGCGATCGAAATAATAGGGATCACGGAAAAAAGGGTGATCGAAGGGGTTTCGCTTAAATAGCGGATGATCAAAAAAATCATTATCAAGGCCAAAATGTTTCAAGTCGGGCAACCTGCCGGGTTTCAAGTTTAGGGCTTGCAGCAATGCCTGTTTCTTGGCGTCGGGCAATTCCTTTAACTGTTCTATCTGTTCGATGATTTCGTGTTTTTTACCTTCAAAGGTAAAGGTTTTTATTTCATCGGATTGATCCTTGAAACTGACCTTGGCACGGTAACGCCCGTCTGGCAGTGTTTTGACTTCAACCGTTTCAAACATATCCCAGGCCATGGCCGGGTCGGGTATTTTTTGTAACGGAGGAATACGCTGCGGATAGGGTGGCCTGGCCGGGTAAGGTGGCTGACGATAGGTTTGCGCCAGTGTTCTTTTTTTTGCAGAGCTTATTTGTGGCTTAAGGGTTTTAACCTGGCCCTGCTGGATGACCTGTATTTCTGCCGTAGTACCGGCCGGGGAATAATAGACCAGGCTGGACAGTTGTTCGGCATTGTACAGCTTCTGGCCGTTATAACTTAACAGCACATCAAACGGCGCTATACCGGCCTGGGCCGCCGGCGATTGGGGTTCGACCCTCTCTACCATCAGGCCCTCTCCGTCAGGGGTATGCGGTGCCAGTTGAGCTTTTAATGAGGGCGGTACAGGACCCACCCAGACACCTAACCAGCCTGGCTGTTTCTGTTGATCCATTGCGCCCGGATTTGAGCTGACCGCCAACGCGGGAAAAGCCAGGAATACCAATAGACCCAGTACTAAACGTTTAATTGACATGAGTTTTCTCCACACTTATTTGAGTATGACTTCATAACTATGGTTTTCATTGCCATAAAGCAAGCCCTTTCGCCTTACTTCTACCTCAACGGTTTCATCAACCGGCTTATTCATCAGGGCGTATCGTATATCAAAATAGCTGTTGATTTCATGGTCATCAATACGAATGATACGGTCATTTTTTTTAAGCCCTGCTTTTTCAGCGCCACTGTCTTTTAAAAAACCGTTAATGCCCGGGGGGGACTGATTACTATCGAGGAACACGCCCAGTTTTCCGCTCGCTGGTAGTTTTTGGGGCTCGGACATAATGACGTAATCACCCATGTCTGCACTCACGGGTGCTTCTCCCGCGGCATTGATCACGCTGCTTTGGCTGACTTTTATGCGGCGTTGTAACCGGTCCGGTATGCCCGAACCGTAAATGATGTGGCCTGAACCGGCCAAGATAACCAGGTGTCCATCAGCGTTCTGCTTTAGCCATTCTGCGGCCCTGGCAGCCATGCTTTCATCCCATAGCAGTTGAATCTCCATGAAGGTTTCAAATTCCTTTTCTTCGGCATGCGGATGCTGCATGAAGATTTCATGAAGGCGTTCTCGATAGGCCTGATTTCCACGGTCGATAGTGTTGGGAAGCTGATTTTTTTGCGCTTCGTTGAGGCTTTCAATGCCGCCGCTTTTTATCGCATTGGTGATGTCCCTATCGATATTCAGGGCAATCAATGGGATGCCATGTTCACGTGCAAAATGAAATATCGGTTGGTACAGGCGATAGTCATAGCCCCAGCGTTCGAAGTATTCGGTTTTTTCGAGCATGGCCTTTTCATCAATGCGGCCCTGGATAAAGTCATCCAATACCGCCTGGAAGGGTTGTTGAATAAATTCCAGGCCTATGGCCAGTTGCGGGTATCGATTTTGCTGGCTTTCGATGATGGCCAGCTGGTTCAAATGGTGATCGTAGCGGTCATGGGTTTCACTCACGTAAACAACCCGGCTGGGGGCGATTTTTTCCAGCAACTGGTTCGGTTGCATCAAGCGGGAGAGGTCGATAACGGAAGATTGAGAGATGCCGGCGGCCTGAACCACTCCCAGATGTGCTAAAAACAAAATGCTGAAGATAACTCTTAAAAACACCTACGACTCCTGCTTTAATTGAATCCTGACCGTTTTACCAAACGTTCGCAGATACATTGCTCGACAACCCTAACACGATTGCTCGCGCATTAAGAGACTGGAATTGTACGCTAAGTTCCAAATGGAATGGTTTGATTTGATGCTACGGTTAACCTGAATTAACAGGAACCCGGCTTGTGACTTATTACATTGGACTTAAGCACGCAGTCCAATTAGTCTTGTCTCAATCTGCAGCCAGGGGGAAGTCCATCTGGTTGCGGAGTATTCTAATTCATACCACAGGAACAAACATATGAAATTATCTCAATTGACTCTTACGGCTTGTGCGGCAATGCTGGTTTCAGGTGCGGCGCTTGCTGAACCCAAAGCATTCGACAAGGTTGATGCTAATGGCGATGGCATGATAAACACGGCTGAATTTGCCAATAGCGGTGTTGAAGGCCAGACTCTGGCGAAGCTGGATAAAGATGGTAACGGCAGCCTGAATGAGGATGAGTACTCGGTAGTTCTGGAAGAAGAGTGCGAATAAGGTTAAATCAAACCAGGTTTGTAGGTTGAAACCTGAGTCGATACAAAAAAGCCCTGAAAGTAACTTTCAGGGCTTTTTTTTTGCCAGCGACTTCATGATCGCAGTTGGATGACATTGTCAGACGAATTGATGAAAGGTTGAGGTTTCCGGATGATTTCCAATAATTCTTCATAGGCAACCGGTTTGCTTAACAGGTAACCCTGGATTTCATCACAACCAAAGTCATTCAGCAGAGACAATTGATCATTGTCTTCAACACCTTCAGCCACGACTTTCAGGTCCAGCGAGTGCGCCATCGTGATCAGGGTTTTGACAATTTCTTTGTCATTAGGATCCTGACAGATGTCTTTAACAAAGGAACGATCGATTTTAAGACAGTTTAATGGCAGGTTTTTGAGGTAGTTCAACGAGCTGTAACCGGTACCGAAATCATCAATGGCTATGGGTATGCCGCGTGTGTTCAATCGCTTCAGAGACTCTGTTGCCAGTTTAATATTGTCGATCAGGGTGGTTTCGGTGACCTCAATTTCAAACAGGCGTGGTGGAATGTCATATTTTTCCAGGGCACTGAAAATCTTGTGCACCAAATCGGGTTGAATAAGCTGTACCGAGGACAGGTTGATGGCTAGCTTACAGTCGTTGATTCCTTGTGAAAGCAAATGTTTTATCTGCCTGCAGGCCTCTTCGATAACCCAATCGCCAATTTGAATGACGAGTTTGCGCTCTTCTGCAAAATCAATAAATTCGTAGGGTGAAAGCAGGCCGCGTTGCGGGTGTTGCCATCGAATCAGGGCCTCGGCGCCGATAATCGTGCCTTTGTTGATATTCAGTTTTGGCTGGTAAAGAAGCTTCCACTGTTGTTCTTTAATGGCACTGCGCAGTTCTTTTTCCAGGGTCAGGTGTTTGACCGAAATTTCCTGCATGTGGGCATCGAAGAAACGATAATTCAATGAAGAGGGTTGTTGTTTGCAGTGTTTTTTTGCCGTTATCGCATGGTTTAGCAATTCTTCTACTGAACTCGCGTCCGTGGGGTACAGGCTGATACCAATCTGTGCTCTCAAATGAATGGTATTTTGTTCTATTTCGAAGGGGTCTTCGGTTGAATCCAGCAATCTCTTGATGGCCCAGGTAACCTGTTCCTGCTTATCAAGATCCGTTAAAAGTATGGCAAATTCATCACCGGCAAAGCGGGATACACTCAATCGACTGACACCATCAGCTTTGCGAAAAGTCTGGTTCAAGCGTTCCGAAAATTGCTGAAGTAACTTGTCACCGATGGCACGCCCTAAACTGGTATTGATCTGGCTGAACATTTCAATATCAATCACCAGTACAGCCGCCAGCTGGTCATGCCGGTATCCACGTTCTATAGCCTGATGAACCCGGTCGTAAAACAACACCTGATTGGGCAGTCCTGTCAGGGCATCATAATTCTGGTGATACTCCAGATCAGCAGAAGCGGTAGATGCAATTTCTTCCAGCACGTTGATGCGGGTGATCAGTTCGTCAACAGCCCCAGCATCCGCGGCGTTATCATCAATTGGTTTATCAACAATATGCGCCGTTTTTCCGGCATCGGGTTCCCATCGAACGACCTTGTTTCGTCCTGACTCCTTGGCGATATATAAGGCTTCATCAGCAAAGTTATTCAATTCTTCGGGGGATTCAGGTTTATCGTGCAGATTGGCAATACCCAGGCTGGCCGTGACCCTGGGACCATTTTCATAATGCTTTGCTGAGTCATTCTTGATTTTAAGCCGAATACGTTCAGCTGTTTTTATAGCCACCTCTTCGCTCATGCCGGGCAACACCAGGCAAAATTCTTCACCGCCATAACGTGCGACCAGGTCTTCCGCACGGGTATTGGATTTAAGTATATCCGCCAGCATTACGATAACTTCATCACCGACCGAGTGACCGAAGTTATCGTTAACGGCTTTAAAATGATCGATATCCACCATGATGCATGAAAGCTCGGTACCTGCCTCTTTTGCCTGTTGGAAAAGGGTTTCAAACTGCTCCGAGAAGGCGCGACGGTTCAGACAACCGGTGAGTGGGTCGCGGGTGGCCAGGTAACTGAGCTCCTTGTTTTGCTGTTTCACCTGGAACTGGGTTTTCTGCAGTTGATCGACTATGCCTTTGAGGTCGGTATTACGTTGTTCCAGTTCAGAAATATCATCCAGGGTGATCAACACCCCTTGCAACTTGTCTCCATCTCCCAGAATAGGCGAGGCATTCATGGCGAATTTAATCGATTCGTTTTTGGATATTTTATACATCAGCTGGGCGCCGATGGCACTTTTGCCGGTTTCTATGACCTTAACCCAGGGCAGTTCCTTCCCGGATTTTTTTGCGGAGATACTTTTCCATTTTAATTCTGAAGCCTTGATGCCCATCAGGGATGTCGCACTGATGCCAATCTTGTCGCAGAAGGCCTTGTTGGCCAGCAATATCTGTTCGTTTTCATCCACAATCATGACGCCTTCAGCGAGCGTATCGAAAGCCGCATTGACACGTTCGGGGATGACTGCAGAAGGATCGAGCTGGCGCAGAGTTCTGAGCATAAAAACCAGGAATACCGCGAAGCCAATGACCGATATGAAAGCGATCAGTTTGAATATGGCCTGGCTGAAAAAGCCGGTAAAGGTTTCGCCTTTTAATTCCTTGAACCTTAATTCAACATTGCCCCACAGCTCTCCACGTTGGAGTATGGGCACAAATACATGGCTGGTGGTTGATTGATCATCTTTATAGTCCCCCCAGTATTCTTCGTGATTGGCGGATTTAAAAATAAGATTGCCAGAGGATAGGCGTAACCCCGCAGAAAGAATATCCGGGTTTCGTTTAACGATAAAACGAATCAGCTTTTGAATTTTTTTAATATCCTGGTCAGGCACCAGTACTGACATCTGCATTGCAAGCGATTCACTGATACGGGTACGGGATTCGATCAGAAATTCATTTTCCTGCGGCGTAAAACCGAGCATTTCAGCACTGAGCAGGATACAGGCCGTCAGCAACACCAGCGCAAAACTGATACGCATGGCCGGGAAGATGATGCCGAATGATTTTTTCAATTTGCTCATTGCCAATTTAATCGTTATTAAAATTTGCTGGTTTTCCAGTGGCCCTGGATTAATTCGATATATGTCATTGCGAGGAGCTACAGAGACGTGGCAATCTTTAGGCTTGTTTATAACTGTTTGCAGATTGCCGCGCTGTCGCTCGCAATGACCCAGTAGAGGCGCCATAAGTAAGAACCACCAAAATAAAGTATAGACCCGAACCGGCAGTTATCAATTAAATGCCTAGGGTTCATCTTGGGTATTTTTGGAGAACAGTTCATCTACCCGGGTTGCATTCTTTAATTGCGTATCTTCATTTTCTTCGTCATCCACTTTTTTATCTTCACTGCGCGATTTGACGATGGGTAAAGGATCAAAGCGATTGAGTAGGGGCAGGGTGGACATCATGCTGGCGAGCAATGATCCGCCGCGTAAAACCCAGCTGACAAAACCCGCGGTTAAACCAACGGATGATCCCAGCGCGATCTGAACTTCTATCTGATCATCTTCTTCGCTGGAAAGGTCATGATCGATTTGCTCGTGCATGTCATTGATCCTGCTTAACAGCTGTTCTTCGTGCTCTATATCCAGTTCAAGATCGACATCGCTGAGTAAACTTTGGTTGGCTATCTGATCCTGATAAGCCTGTAATTGAATCAATTGCGCCAGTGTTTCAGGTTTCTGTTCCGCTTTGGCTTGTATAGTCCTTTCATTGGGTACAGTTGGTTCAAAGTTGGCATTGAAATTCTGCGCAGTGTTGTTTTCAACAGGGTTTTCTTTCGTCATACCAGTCAGGTTATCAATCATCTCATCGATATTGGACTGCCCATCCGCTGGTGTTGGTTCATTGTTTGTTTCTATTAAGGACTGTTCCGATAGCGGTTCATCGCTTTGTACTGATTCTTCTGTGCCGGAATCAATCGTATTCTGGGGGATTTCAGAGTCATTCGGCTGATCCGGGTTTACATCTGCTGAAGGTATTTCTACCGGTGCTACAGAAAAGCGTTGTTGAACCATAACCTCGATGGTGGCAGTTTCTGTATTGCCTTCCACATCGGTGACGGTGTAAGAAAATCGATCAGAACCTATAAAATCAACATCAGGTGCGTAGCTGATTGTTCC
This sequence comes from Gammaproteobacteria bacterium, assembly GCA_024763185.1. Lineage (GTDB taxonomy): Bacteria > Pseudomonadota > Gammaproteobacteria > JACNJF01. The sequence continues at coordinate 16,063 of JANTFY010000022.1, forward strand.
ATTGGCTTCAAGCGCCACGCTGCCATGAGCAGCCTGTGAAATATTCGTAATGCTGGCACCTGGACCAAAGGAGTCGTTTGCCATGACATTGAGGTTGACTGGGCTGGCCTGCAAGGTCGTGACAGAATCATTGTTGGCATCTTTGGCCGGGTTTACTGTCACATTGACTGTGGCGGTCTCCGTGTCACCGTTAGCCGTGGTTGCTGTGTAAGTGAAGGAATCATTTCCACTAAAGTCAGTATCGGGTGTATAGGTGACAGTGCCATTTTCTACAAAGGTTACAGAGCCATGATTGCCTTGAGTAACGGATGTAATCAGCACAGAAGACGAAAAATTGTCGTTGTCAAATAAATTGATGGAAACGGCAGTGTCTTCACTGGTAGTAACCGTATCATCAACGATATCACTCACACCGTGAACGGTAATCGTAACAGTACTGGAGGCCGTGCCACCATGGCCATCATCGATACTGTAACTGATCGAATCGATACCGTTAAAGTCCGCATCAGGAATATAGTGAAGCGTACTGTCGGGATTTATCGTTACCGTGCCATGAAGGGCAGTTGCACTGACAACACTTAATAAATCGCCATCAATATCATTGTCGTTGCCCAGTACATCAATATTGTTGAGAGGCACGTCTTCACTGGTCATAAAG
>JANTFY010000023.1 GCA_024763185.1 Gammaproteobacteria bacterium
GACCCAGAAATCGAGCATGCCCCGCACGGTGTCAGCATCCAGATCAAAATGCAGGGCAATGTCATTCAAGCTGACCTGCTCACGTTTTCTGACATAGTTTTTTATTTCCTGCAGAATCATGTCAGCGAAGAGGCCTGCTGATTACGACCGGCATAGCCGCGCAAGCCAACAAACAGGATGAGCGCAAAGATTATAATCATGGCAATCGTGATCATGGCCGAAAGCGGCTGCTCGGCCATTCGCGAAAACTGATAAAACAGCGTCGCGGTGATATAGGCAATGGAGGTTGTCCAGAAGGCAACAAAACTTGCCCATAACTTACCAGCCTCACGCGCGATGGCACCAATCGTCGCGACGCAGGGAAAGTACAGCAGGATAAACAGCAGGTATGAAAAAGCCCCGGCCTGCCCGTCAAAGCGTTTTGCCATCTCGCCAAAGATACCACCCGACACCCCAAGCCCAGCGGCCGCCGAGACCTGGTCACCCACTTCACCCACATCAAGCCCCACGGGATCCAGTATCATGTCTGAAATAGCGGAAAGGTTTTGCGGTACGGTGGCCATCGCGTCAACGATGGACTGGCGCAGGTCAAAAGCTTCATCTACAACCGGTTCGCCCTGTTGCGCCAATTTCGAATAGATGGAATCGAGGGAACCCACCACCGCCTCCTTAGCCAGCACCCCGGTAAAGATGCCGACCGTGGCCGGCCAGTTATCCTGTTCTATGCCCATGGGTGAAAATATCGGCGTGAACGTCTTACCGATACTGCTTAATACCGAATCTTCCGTATTTTCATTATTGATCGAACCATCGGTACCGATTGAGTTAAGCACATTCAACACCAGCACCATGATGATGATGACCTGCCCGGCATCACGGATGAACAGCTTAACCCGGTCCCAGGTACGCAACATCACACCCTTGAGGGTTGGTACGTGGTAGGTGGGTAACTCCATGATAAAACCACTACTCTCGCCGGACAGTAACGAGTGTTTCATAATCAGTCCGGTGATAATCGCCATCGTAATGCCAATCAGGTAAAGCGCGAACACCAGGTTCTGGCCATTATCGGGGAAAAATGCCGCTGCAAACAATACATACACCGGCAAGCGCGCACCGCAGGACATGAACGGATTCATCAGGATCGTCAGTTTTCTTTCACGCACATTTTCAAGTGTACGCGTGGCCATCACGGCAGGGACGTTACAGCCAAAACCGACAATCATCGGCACAAACGCCTTGCCCGGCAGGCCTATGGCACGCATAAAACGGTCCATGACAAATGCCGCACGAGCCATGTAACCGCTATCCTCGAGCACGGACAGAAACAGGTACAGGCAGGCAATAATCGGGATAAACGTCGCCACCACCTGTATACCACCACCGATACCCTGCGCCAGAATCAGCACCAGCCATTGCGGTGCAGCCAGGCCCGAAAGCAACTCACCAAACCCTTCGACAAACAGTGCGCCGGCAATACCGTCAAAGAAATCAATAAACGCCCCGCCAAAATTAATGGTGAACATGAACATCAGGTACATCACCAGCAGGAACAGCGGCACACCCAGGAAACGGTGCAACACCAACTGGTCAATGCGGTCGGACATGAAACGCTGAACCTTGCCTTTTTGCCGTACCACCATCTGGCTGACCGCATGAGCATGCCCATAACGCGAATCGGCAATGAAGACATCCGCAGTTTCTGATGACAGTTGCAGGATGTGCTGCTGCCACTTGGAAACGGTTTGTTTTAATGCTTCAGAGGGTTCCTGCCGGCAAACGCTATTATCGCCCTCGAGCAGCTTGAGCGCGATCCAGTATTGATTGTAGGCCTCGCTTTCGGCCGGCAGAAAGTTTCGTATATCGGCAATCGCATTCTCCACCTCACTATCCATGGTCAGCTTGAAGCCGCTGTCAACGCTGTTGGTAGCCACATCACGTAAAGCGGCCCTGAGTTCATCCAGGCCCTCTCCACTAACGGCAACGATACTCACCACCGGGCATCCCAATTTTTCAGCCAGCAAGTCTTGATCAATTTGGATACCGCGCTTCTTCGCCACATCCATCATGTTCAACGCCAGCACCACCGGCACGCCCATTTCCAACAGTTGAACCGTCAGGTAGAGATTACGTTCAAGGTTGCTTGCATCCAGCACGTTGATGACGACATCTGCCTCTCGGCTGAGCAGATATTCTCGCGTCACTTGTTCATCGAGCGACAATGCATCCAGCGTGTAGATGCCGGGTAAGTCGATGATTTGGGCCTTCTCGCCCGGTTTGAGTTCGAATTGCCCCTGCTTGCGCTCCACCGTGACACCCGGCCAGTTACCGGTGGTCTGGCGGATCCCGGACAGCGCATTGAATAAAGCTGATTTACCGCAATTGGGGTTGCCTGCAATAGCGACTGTAGTCATGGTAATACTTAGTTTTGGGAGGGGGATGCAGGATTCATCTTTACAAAAACATGCGCCGCAATGCTTGAACCCACGGCGACACGATTACCATTGCTTAATATGACCACGCCATTACTGCGCTGGTGTAAAACAGAAAACTGCTGGCCTTTGCGCAGACCCAGACTCATCAATTTTTTTTGCAGTGATTGATCTCCATCAATGTAAGATATCACGCCTTGCATGCCCTGATCGGACTGGTCAAGTGTCACAGCCTGGCCCATCGTTGAAGTTAATAATAAAGATTCGCATTAATATATAACCAAACCCTGATATTGTCTACTTTAAACCTCTACTACAAAACTACAAGAAGATTCAGATCAAAATAACAGTTTGAGATTAGAAGACCAGGCTCGCGGCCTGATCGCGTTAAGACCAGCGAAATAAACGCGCACAAACAACCAGTAACAATACGGTCAGCCCGCTCAACAAGCCTATTTCAAAGGCCACGCCACTGAGTCCCGCCCCATCGATCATGATGCGGCGTGCCGCCTCGACCAGGTGAGTCAAAGGAAACAGGCTGGACAGGGTCTGCGCAAATGGATGGGTACCTTCCATCGAAAACCATACCCCGGAAAATATCATCATCGGCCAGCTGATCAGGTTTAACAGGCCATCGGCCACCTCTTCGGTCTTCAAGCGGGTGGCCACAATCAGGCCCATGCTGGTCAGGCACGCGGCTCCGCTGAAAAACACCAGGAACAACGCCAGGTAGGATCCGCGCATGGTAAAGTCCACCACCAGGTCAGCACCGACAAACACCATCGTGGTCACCACGATGATGATGATCAGCCGTGCAATTACCTGGGCGGTCAAAAACTCTAACGGGGTTAACGGGGTCGCCTGCAATCGCCTCAACACACCATTTTTGCGGTAACGCACCACCACCCAACCCACGCCCCACAGGCAGGAGAACATCATGTTCATCGCCAGCACGCCCGGCATCACCCAGTCCACGTAGCGCACATCCTGGCCGTCTACCAGTTGCCGTTTGAATAGGGGTGGCGCCGGGGAAGCCGAGGCTTGCAACAGTTTTTCCACCACGTAACCGTTGGCCGAATGCTGGTTAATCCAGTAACGCGGTTCAGCCGAGGGCTCGATCAGCATGTCGTATTGATGGCGTTGCACCTTGAGTATTGCGGCATCCCGGTCGCTAACATCGATAAACCGAACCTGCTTGGTATCGAGAAAATCCATCTCATAGGCAGCTGAACCTGGCGCCGCTAAAACAGCGACCTTGAACAACTCGTTTTTATCGCCACTGAAAATAAACGCGAAACCCAGAATAATCAGCACCGGCATGATCAGGTTCCAGCTCCACGACGCGGTATCGCGGTAAAACTCGCGGAAGCGCGCTTTCATCACTGCCATCATTCTGCCGGAATTAAACATAACCATAGGCTCCGTTAACACTAATTCCTCAACGCATGACCGGTCAGTTTCAGAAACAGGTCTTCCAGCGTCGGCGCACTGATCAGGCAATCACCCAGCCCAAATCCCAGTTGTTCCAGCCGGTTTATGGCCGCGGGCACGTCATCGGTAAACATTTCGTACTGACCGTCAACCAGCCTGATTTCCTCCGGTAACTGATCCGAGCGGGTGACCGCCTGTTTGGGCAGACGAATCACGGTTGACGCGAAATGCTGTTTGAGCAGTTCATCCGGCTCACCCTCGATGATGATCCTGCCCTGGTCTACAATCGCTATCTGGTCACATAAGCGATACGCCTCTTCCATGTAATGGGTGGTCAGTAAAATCGTTTTGCCAGACTGCTTGATACCTTCGATCAGCGACCAGAAATTACGTCGCGCCTGCGGATCCAGTCCGGTGGTCGGCTCATCCAGAAAAACCAGCTTAGGATCATTCACCAGTGCAATCGCCAGCAACACCCGCTGACGCTGGCCACCGGATAACTTGCGCGTGTCGCGCTTGATAAAATCCTGCAGGTGGCATAACTCGATCAACTCATCCAGATCGGCCGGTGATTGATAAAACGCGGCAAACATGTGCAATGACTCTTCCACCGTTTGAAAATCCTGCAACGAGGTGGTTTGAAACTGAATGCCGATTTCATGTTTGAAGGTTTCGCTGACCGGTTGACCCTTATATAAAATTTCCCCGCTGTCGGGCCTGATGATGCCTTCCAGCATTTCCATGGTGGTGGTTTTACCCGCGCCATTGGGTCCCAGCAAGCCATAACAGATACCGGTTTCAATACTGAAACCTATGCCATCTACGGCTTTCACATCCGGGTAGGTCTTAACCAGGTTGTTGGCCTCAAGAATAGTCGTCATACGCTCTCACCCAGTAAACGCTGTACGTCGGCGTGTAATTTTTCTTTCGATGCATGCGCGGCTGCAACGGGTTGCCCGGCAATCAATTCTATTTTATTAAAAAAACCGCGCGGCCATAATCGGCTCATGGCCCTGCCATGCCGTCGACTGAAAAAACTGCCCCACAGTCCGCGTAACGCCAGCGGTACCACCGGCACCGGGTTTCTTTGTAAAATCTTCATCACCCCCGATTTAAACGCATTCAAACGACCGTCTTCGGTTATCCTGCCTTCCGGGAAGATACACACCACCTCGTCATTATCCAGCGCGATAGCGACCTGGTCAAAGGCCTGTCGCATTAATGGACCATCCTCCCTCGCGCCGGCAATCGGAATGGCCCCGGCGGTTTTGAAAATAAACGATAACAAGGGTATCTGGAAGATTTTGTAATACATCACGAAGCGCACCGGACGTCGTACACAACCGGCCAGGATCAGCGCGTCAATAAAACTGACATGATTGCACACCAGCACACAGGGCCCCTGGTCGGGAATGTTATCCAGGTCTGTTTTCTTGACGCGATAGATCAGGTGAATCAACAACCACACCAGCAGGCGCATGATAAATTCGGGCACCAGGGTGAATATCCACAGCGCAACCGCCGCATTCATCAATGCCACAATCAGAAACAGGTCGGCGATGCTCAGCCCGGAAGACAGCACGAACAGGCTGAACAGCGAGGCCACCACCATGAACAGGGCATTCAACACATTATTCGCCGCTATCACTCTGGCTCGTTTATTTAATTCCGTTCTTTGCTGCACCAGTGAATTTAATGGCACGATATAAAAACCGCCAAAAGTACCCAGCATGAAGATATCCAGCATCACCCGCAGATTGCCTGATTGTGAAAAGAAAGCGGTGGGTCCAATCAATTCGCTGCCGCTCACCGCATTATGGGTAAAATAAAGATCAATACCGAACAGGGTCAGGCCCAGAGAACCGATCGGCACCAGGCCGATTTCCACGATACGCCCGGACAGGCGTTCACACAAAAATGCACCGCTGCCGATACCCAGTGAAAACAGGGCCAGCAACCAGACGTACACCTGTTCGTTGCCACCCAGTTCGTAACGCACAAAATTGGGCAACTGCGTGGTGTAGGTAATGCCGAGGAACCAGAACCAGGAAACACCCATGATGGAGTAAAAAACGGACTGTTTGCCGCGGGCATAATGAAAACTCTGCAAAAACTGGTTCACCAGGTGAAAATCAATTTTCAGATCGGGTGCGGCCGGCTCCAGGCGTGGAATGAAACGACTGGCCCCATAACCAATAAATGCGGTCAATAAAACGGCCAGCGACAACCACAGTGTACCGGTATGTTCGATGCTGGTAATCAACACTCCCGCAATCAGGCCAAACAGGATCGCAACAAAGGTGCCAAAGCTGACCATTGCATTACCAGCTACCAGCTCGTCAGGGCGCAAAGCCTGCGGCAACAGGCTGTACTTGACCGGCCCAAACAATGCAGACTGGGTACCCATTAAAAACAGAATGCCTACGAGCAGGGGGATGCTGCCCAGCATAAACGCCAGCGCCGTGGCTGCCATAATCATAATTTCCAGCAGCTTGATACGGCGAATCAACCAGGACTTTTCATAACGATCCGCCAGTTGACCGGCGATTGCCGAAAACAGGAAAAACGGCAAAATGAATAAACCCGCTGCAATATTGACCAGCTGGTTACTCTCCGATTGGTTGATGGCTGCCGACTGGAAGGCGATAAACACCAGCAAACCGTTTTTATACAGGTTATCGTTTAGGGCGCCTAGAAACTGTGTAACAAAGAAAGGTAAAAAGCGTCGTTTTCTCAGCAGGTTTAAAGATTGCATGTCCGATACTTAACGCGCTTCACCATAAAGCTGTTATTACAACCAAAATATGAAAAAAATACTATGCTTTTTCCTGCCCCGGCCTTTGATAATGACGGGCGTAATCCGGCAACTCTATCGACTCGTGCAAATCCTGCGACGCAAGCGGCTCGCCATAAACCTGCTGCACGGGAATGACACCGGCCCAGTACGGCAGTTCCAGGTCGGCCTTATCATCAATCGGGCCGCCGCTTCTTATCTTGCAGGCCGCTTCATCGAGAGGCACTTTGATCAGGGTTGTCGCCTTTAACTCCTTGGGCAGGTGATCGCGGTAATCCCCTTCGGATCCGGGTATGATGCGCGTGGTAATCTGGTGCAACAGCCGCGCCTTGTCCTCACCTTCCACAACCTGCCCTTTTCCATGCACCACTAAAGAGCGATAGTTGGCCGAACAATGCATGGCAGAACGCGCCACCACGATGCCATCCAGATGCGTGACATTCAGGCAAAGCGCATACCCAGCCGCCAGGTGTCTCATCAAGCGCGAGGTACTTGAGCCATGCAGGTAAACCGCGTCATCGATACGGGCGATAGCCATCGGCAATACAAACGGCTCGTTATCTATCGACACCGCCACGCTGGCGATCACCGCCTGGTCCAACACCGTGTGGATGGTTTGCTTATCGTAATGAGCACGTTTGGGCGCCTGCTTCAGGGTTGCTCGCTGACTGGGTGCTTCGCGGGTTTTACGGGAAGGCATGAAGACTCCTGCGACAAATCGGGTTTAGACTGTCAGGCAGCCGATTTCTGTTCGCTTTGAAAAACCGTATCGGCCAGTGTTTCCTTGTCAATATAACCCACCTTGCGTCCCTCGCTGTCCTCCACGACAACATAAGAACCATCCTCGGATAACAAGGTATGCAACACGGTATGCACGGTTTCATCTTCCTGGCAGGTCACCGATTGCGTTTGATCCTGCGGTTTTTCATCCACCATGATCGACTTCGCCAGCAACACCTGGGTGCGATTGACATCGGCCACAAAGCGCTCAACATAATCGTCTGCCGGATTGAGCAAAATCTCCTGCGGAGAACCGTGTTGTACCAGCCGACCACCGTTGAGGATGGCAATGCGGTCGCCGATTTTCAGGGCTTCATCCAGGTCGTGGGTAATGAACACGATGGTTTTATGCAGTTCCTGCTGCAGTTCCAGCAACAAGTCCTGCATATCGGAACGAATCAACGGATCCAGCGCACTGAAGGCCTCATCCATCATCAGGATATCGGCATCACAGGCCAGTGCCCGTGCCAGTCCGACACGTTGCTGCATACCGCCGGATAACTGTGCGGGATAATGATTTTCAAACCCGGTCAGGCCGACGCGGTCCAGCCACTTGCGCGCATGTTCATCGATAAACGCCTTGTCCTTGCCCTGCATTTTCAGACCAAAACCGGCGTTATCGATGACCGTATGGTGCGGCATCAACGCAAACTTCTGGAACACCATGGCCGTCTTGGATTGACGAAAATGCCTGAGCTGCTTGCTGTTCATTTTGAGCACGTCTTCGCCATCCACCTCGATGGATCCCGCAGTCGGTTCTATCAACCGATTGATGTGGCGAATCAATGTCGACTTACCGGAACCGGACAGCCCCATGATGACTTCTATGTTCTTGTTTTCCAATGCCAGGTTAATATCATGCAGGCCGAGGATATGCTGATGTTTTTCCAGCAACTGTTCCTTGTCCATGCCCTGTTCAACGTATTTGAGAACCGATTCGGGCCGGGCGCCAAAGATCTTACTTAAATTTTTAATCCGAATTTTAATATCAGACATGGTCGCCTCCCTGACGATGCTTTTGAATACGAGTGCCATAACTTTGTGATACCCGATCAAAAATAATGGCCAGGGCAACGATAGCCAGGCCGTTCATCAGGCCCAGCGCCAGGTACTGATTGGAAATGGCACGTAACACCGGCACGCCAAGGCCAGCCACACCAATCATCGAGGCAATCACCACCATCGACAGCGCCATCATGATGGTCTGGTTAATGCCGGCAAAAATATTGGGCAGGGCCAGCGGTATCTGCACGCCGAACAGTTTTTGCAAATAACTCGCCCCAAACGCATCGGCCGCCTCCAGCGCTTCTTTTTCCACCAGGCGGATGCCCAGGTTGGTCAGGCGCACAATCGGCGGAATGGCATAAATACTGACCGCAATCAGACCGGGCACCTTACCGATACCCAGCAACATCACCACCGGAATCAGGTAAACAAAGGCAGGAATGGTTTGCATGATATCCAGCACCGGGGTCACGACTGCCTGGACTCTATTTGAACGGGCCATCATTACACCGAGAGGAATACCCAGCGAGATACACAAGACAGTGGCGACTGAAATAATGGCCAGCGTTGACATCAGGTCTTCCCACATGCCGAAATAACCGATCACCAGGAAGGACAGCACACTGCCCACGGTAACTTTTATACTTTTGGAACCCAGCCAGGCGATTCCGCCGATGATCAGGATGATAATAGGCCAGGGTGTCGAAAGCAGTAATTTTTCAAACCACACCATGAAACCCAGCAATGGATCAAAAAAGCCCTCGATCGCCTCGCCGTAGGATCGTGTGAATTCACGGAATCCACCATCGATCATTTTTTTCAAATCGCGTAAATCACTACGCCCCATGGATGGAAATTCTTCAAGAAACTCCATAACAGCCTCAATTCAGTTAATGGCAGTGATGCAGGAAAAAAAACCCACAGCTGGGTGGGTTTTAGTTTGCAGATCAAATTTCATGGTGGGGTTGACTGGTCAGTTGAAACAAAAAATCAGTTCAACGACTTTACAACTTTTTTGGCGACGTCTGCGGGTACCCATTTTTGCCACACTTTTTCCTGAGTCAGCAGAAACTCAATGGCAGCATCTTCACCTGACGCCTGATTATCGCCCATGTAAACCAGCATGCTGTTCATAACATCACCCGGAAATACACGGTTCTTCAAATAATCGGTAACGGCCTTGCCACCACTCTTTTTCATTTTATCGGTAATAATGGTTTGTACTTCCGACTTGGTCCAGGATGTGGGTTTGGGATCGGCACAATCCTGCTCGGATTTGACGATACAATTGTCCCAATTATCACTGCCGGCAAAAGGCACGCCATAAGGCACCTTGACCATCTTGTATTTACCAATCATCGCGGTGGGAGACCAGTAATACCCAAACCAGTTATTGCCACGTTCAACGGCCTTGGACATGGAGCCATCCAGTCCGGCTGCAGAACCCGGGTCTACCAGCTTCCAGCCTTTTTTCTCCATTTCGAAAGCACGGAACAAATTGGCATTGGCCAACTGGCAGCCCCAACCGGCCGGGCAGGTCACGAAAGCCCCCTTGGAAGGGTCTTCCTTGTCTGGAAACAACTCGGGATGTTGCAGAATATCCAGCACGGTTTTCAATTCAGGATGATCCTTGGCCGTTTTGGGGGTAATCCACCAGCCTTCACCCAAATCGGTAATAGGGCCGGAATTGACCGAATGCAGGGTACCTGCATCCATGGCCTTTTTGAGTGGCTCGCGCACCGAGTTGGTCCACATTTCCGGAGCCACATCAGGCTGGCCTTTTTCATTCATGGAAGCAAAGGTTGTTTGCGTGGCACCCGGTACCAGCGCGACATCACAGCCATAACCTTCTTTGAGAATGATTTTGTCGACATTGGCCATCAGCTCGGCCGAGGCCCAGTTCATTTCAGAAATAGACACAGAACCGCAATTGGCGGCAAAAACAGGTAGGGAGAAAAGAGAAAGGGCAGCCATTGCCCCTAATTTTTTTATAGTTTGCATGTATCCTCACGGGTTCATTTATACATGCCTATACATATAAACATGGTTGACAGTGCGATTGCAAATTTAAAGTCCCGATTCAACACTGATAATCTTTGAATCCAAAGCCAAATCTTTTAAGCTGTATGTGGATGAACTTGCTATAAGAGGCCTTCAACATGTTAATCGGCGTACCCAAGGAAATAAAAAATAATGAGTTTCGTGTCGGCATGACACCCGAATCGGTCGCCACCGCGGTCTCACATGGCCACAAGGTCATCGTGCAAAGCAACGCGGGCATCGGTATCGGTGCCGATGATGCCAGCTACGAAGCCGCCGGTGCAGCCGTAAAAGCCACGGCTGAAGAAATTTTCGAACAGGCCGACATAATCGTCAAGGTTAAGGAGCCACAGTCCGCCGAACGCGCGATGCTGCATGAAGACCAGATTCTGTATACCTACCTGCACCTTGCCCCGAACCCTGAACAGACCGCCGACCTGGTTCAATCCGGCGCCATTTGCATCGCGTACGAAACGGTGACTAATGACCAGGGCGCCCTGCCCATGCTTAAACCCATGAGCCAGGTGGCCGGCCGCCTGTCGATTCAGGCCGGTGCATTCGCGCTGGAAGAAAGCCATGGTGGCCGTGGCCTGTTACTGGGTGGTGTGCCCGGTGTTGCTCCAGCCAGAGTCGTTATCATCGGCGGTGGCGTGGTCGGATTTAATGCCGCGCAAATGGCCGTGGGCATGCAGGCCGATGTCACCATACTCGACACCAATGACCTCGCCATCGAAAAACTCAGCAATCATTTTGGCAATACGGTAAAGGTCATTCATTCCAACAAGGCTCAGCTCGAAGATTATGTATTAAAGGCAGACCTGGTGATCGGCTGCGTGCTGGTAACCGGCTCGGCCACACCCAAACTGGTCACCGCGGACATGCTTAAGCAAATGCAGGATGGCGCAGTGCTGGTGGACGTGGCCATCGATCAGGGCGGCTGCTTTGAAACATCGCGCCCCACCACCCACGCCGAGCCGACTTTTATTCTTGATGGCATCGTGCACTATTGCGTCGCCAACATGCCGGGGGCAGTGCCACGCACCTCGACCTACGCGCTGAATAACGCCACCCTGCCGGGTTTGCTGGCACTCGCCGACAAAGGCTGGCGACAGGCGTTGGGTGATGACAAAAACCTGCGCAATGGCCTGAATGTTTGCCAGGGCAAGGTAACCTACCGTGCTGTCGCTGAGCAGCATGGTTATGAGTACGTGCCGGCGGATTCAGTGCTCTAAGGTCGCGTCTTTATTGAGCATTTAAGGCATTGAACTCAATACGTGCAAGCAAATATCAAAATGGCATTCCAATAATCGCCCTTAACAACCCCGGTTATAAATTCAACGTACTCAACCTTTTATCGATTAGGTTAAACTAGGGAATCTACTTCAAACGGGTGACTCTGTTGTCCACACGTATTGGCCTTATCAGCGATATCCACGCCCGCTTCGAGCCGCTTAAGCAGGCCCTGGAAATCTTTGCACGGGAAAAGGTCGAGCGAATTCTATGCGCCGGTGATATCGCCGGATATTATGAAGAGCTCGATCAATGCATCACATTGCTGCAGCAATCAGGCTGCCAGACCATTCTCGGCAACCACGACCAGACTTTTCTCCAACAACAGGCTGAAACCGACCATCACGCTGTCGATTTTCTATCCAACCTGCCAACCAGTCTGCAATTCACGGTTGAAGATCAATCTCTGTATATGGTTCATGCCGAACCCCCTGATCTTCTTCACGGCGGTATCAAGTTACTGAATCAAAAGGGTGGGCTCATCGCTTCTCGACAACAATCCTGGAGTGAGCAATTAAAACATTTTGACCACGATATTTTAATCGTCGGCCACACCCACCAGGTTTACGCTTTGCCACTGGGTAAAGTATTTGTTATCAACCCCGGCAGTTCCGCCTTTAACCACAGCTGCATGGTATTAGACCTGCCCGAGATGCAGGTAAAAACTTTTGCGCTTGAAAACAAATCGATTATCAAGTGCTGGAATTTCAGCATGCTGTATGCCTCTGGAAATCCTTATCCAACCGACACCAAGACGCGCAATCCATCATCGAAATAATTTCGGGCCAAAGCGATAAACCGATAAAAACTGGCCCTTTGCCGGAAACATTCCAGGCCACCGTCTCAAGCATCTGTTTTATCAAGGTTAATAACCGTTTTGTAATATTAAATGTTTACAGTTTCCTCGTACTATCTGCAGGAGACTGTCATGAATAGAATGCTTGGCCCCTTGTTGAGATTTGACCAGAAAAGTTTTTTTTATGTTTTTAACCTCGCGGACCAGTTCAACATAACCGCACCGGCAAAATCTTTTTCGCGCCTGGGTGATGGTTATCTTTATGCCATTATCGCACTGACCATTTACCTGGTGGATGTTGAAAATGGCGAGTTGTTTGTTACCTGTGGCCTGCTGGCTTTTGCCATCGAATTACCACTTTACCTGTTTTTGAAACATACCATTCGCCGCCCCCGGCCTACACCGTCTATCGATGGCCTGAAAAAACGGCACCAGGCCTCCGATGAATTCAGCCTGCCTTCAGGTCATACCGCGGCCGCGTTTTTGTTTGCCACTGTGCTGTCATGGTTTTACCCGTCATTTTTTATGCTGTTTTTTTCCGTGGCCGGACTGATTGGCCTGTCTCGCGTGTTGCTGGGTGTGCATTACCCGTCAGACATCGCAGCCGGCATTCTGCTCGGTTGCAGCGCGGCCTTTATTGCCCTGCCATTTTGAACAGCCATGAAGATACTCTATGGTGTCCAGGGTACGGGTAATGGTCATACAACCCGCGCGCGCATGATGGCAGAAGAATTGAAGCAACACGATGTCAGCGTGGATTATCTGTTTAGCGGCAAGGATGAAACCTATTTCAATATGGAGGTTTTTGGCGATTACCGCAGCCTGCCCGGTTTAAGCTTTGTTGTCGAAAACGGGCAGGTCAATTATCTGAAAACGATCACAAGAAACAATCCGGTGAAATTTTACAAGGATTTGAAGGCACTGGACCTTGCGCAGTATGACCTGGTCATCAATGACTTTGAACCCATCTCGGCGTGGGCCGCAAAGCTGCAGAAAATACCCTGTGTCGGACTGTCCCATCAAAATGCCTTTCGATACAAGGTACCTGTTCGCGGTAACAACCCGATCGCAAGCCTGATCCTGAAATGGTTCGCGCCCGCCGATTTTCATATTGCCTTTCACTGGTCACACTTCAACCAGCCTATCCTGCCGCCCATGATCAACACCAGCCTGCACAAGGTCCCGGTTAACGAGCGAAAAATTCTGGTCTACCTGCCCTTTCTCCAACAAACTGAATTTCATGATGTATTTCATCGATTTCCCGGTTACGATTTTGTTCAATACCATCCTGTAATAAACCAAAGCAGCAGGGGTAATGTACATGGCAATCTGCTCAGCCGGGAAAACTTCCTGCAAGATTTCTCGGATTGCGCCGGCATTATCTGCAGCGCCGGTTTTGGCTTATGCAGCGAGGCTCTTCATTATGGTAAAAAGCTGCTGGTGATGCCATTACAGGGTCAGATGGAACAATTGTCCAACGCCGCGGCCTTGCAACAATTAGCATACGGCACGGTGGTTGAAAGGTTAAACCGAAAAAACCTCGAACAATGGCTCAACTCTGCAAAACCTAATCCTGTTAAGTTTCCGAACGTAGCCAAAGCGCTGGCACTATGGATAGTCGAAGGCCGAAAACAAAGCATCAGCGAGCTCAGTAAACTACTGTGGTCTGTCCCCCATGGCTGTGGCATGGACAATTTATCGACAACCATCGATTTAGAAACACAGCAACTATAAAGGCAGGGCATAATACAAAGACCGGGGATACTCTTTGTTGTTCGTGCTTGTTGAATACTTTTTCAGAGCCCTAAGAACATTTCCGGACGCCCTCAACACCGTGCCTAAGCTCTTTTGCAATCCAGTCCGGCTCGTTGATCGCGACTCTTTTCGTCACGCAGACAACCCGCACACTCGGCCACGCCTACCAAGGTAGCCTCAACTACAAACATCGATTGTAAATTCACACTTGTGATGTGAGGTGGCTGCGTTTATCCTTTATGCATCAGCTTGTCCAATAGCATAATGAATATTGTGCGAAGCGGATAAAAATGATCCTTGATAACCCCTTTAAATCGATTAATATTGTTATCCACCTATTATTGCCCGCATACCCTGTGGCTTTCTTGAATCCCCCTCCTTTGCTCTGATCCAAATGCTGTCATGACCCTGCTATTTATCTATCTTGCTATTGCCATCGGTATTTCGTTTATGTGCTCGATACTCGAGGCAGTATTACTGTCAATCACCCCGAGCCATGTCGAAAACCTTTCCTCCACGCGACCGAAAGCCGCTGCCCGTATCACCCGGGTACGCGAACGGCTGGATGAATCTCTGGCCGCTATCCTGATCCTGAATACCTTTGCCCACACTATGGGAGCGGCTGGCGTGGGTTCCCAGGCGCTGCAAATTTTTGGCCAGCAATGGGAGACGCTGACCGCGGTATTGTTAACTTTGGCCATACTTTATTTTTCCGAGATCATTCCCAAGACCCTCGGAGCGACCTTCTGGCGGCCATTGGCGGCACCCTGTGCGACATTGATCAGCTGGCTGGTAAAACTGGTCTACCCGCTGGTCTGGCTGGCCACTCGCCTGACCCGGGCTTTCAAGAAGGGCCATGATAACGAGGTGACGCGCGAGGAAATCATTGCCATGGCTTCACTCGGGCTCAAAGACGGAACCCTGTTCTCACAGGAGAATGAATACCTGGCCAATGCACTGTCGTTACGGGAAATTCTGACCGAGGAAGTTCTGACCCCGCGTACCGTGGTGCATATGCTGGCTCAGGATCTCACGGTCAGTGAAGCCCTGGAGATCAGCGAGAGCAAACGTTTTTCTCGCATGCCGATATATGGCAAGGATATCGACGATATTACGGGCAAGGTGCTGAGAAATGTTCTTTACGAGGCCGAGCGTGAAGGCCATGGCGCGGATCCTGTGAGTGGACATGCCGAGTCGATCGAACGGGTATCGGAAAAGCTGCCGGTTCAGCATCTACTGGACAAGTTCATCAAGAACCGGGCGCACCTGTTCCTGGTTGAGGATGAATTTGGCCAGACTGCCGGCATCGTAACCCTCGAAGATGCCATCGAAACCCTGCTCGGGCGTGAGATCGTTGACGAGAGCGACGAGGTCGCCGATATGCAAGAACTCGCGCGCGACAAATACCGCGCTCGACTGCGCGCCAGCAAACAAAAACCTGCGTCAGGTGTTGATCACTAAACGCTTAACGCTTGTTTTCATCGCTGTCTGCTACGACCAGTACCTCTTCCAGTTTTAATCCGGTCAGATTATGCACAGCGCGCCACAGGAAATAGAAGATGGCCATCATCATCAGCATCGATGGGATCGCGATGACCGGGTAGCTGATGAGGGTCAAGCGACCCAGCTCCTCGTTAAACATGGCGCTACCGCTCGGACTGGTGACGATCCAGGTAGCCAGCAGGTAATTCATCACCGCGGAAAAGAAAAATGTACCGCTTATAAAATAGGTGGCGTTGAACAGGCGGGTTTCAAATGTCCTGGTGTGCCCACGTTCATTTAAAATCTGCGAAATCTTTTCGGTATTCAGTATGGCCGGGTTGAACAGTAAATTTTTAATCAGCGGATAGCGCAGTTGCGCAGAGATCATCAGAGCAATGCCCAGCACAGCGGGAATCGCCGCTTCCTTGACCGCGAGCCATTCGCTATCAAGCTGCAACAGGCCAATTCCCCCGGTCAGCAGTACACTGATCAGACCCAGTAGGGCGATGTAGTTTTTCACCCGGTAACGGATCAGTTCATACAGGCCGAGGCCAATCGGGAAAGCCAGTGCAACCACCAGGGCCAGGGTTGCACCCAGGTTTTCATCATCACTGAGCTTCATCAAAATGAGTGACGGAATAACGATACTGACTAACAGGTCGACAAGGGGACGTGGTTTTCGAGACATACAATATTTCCGCTAAATGGGTTT
>JANTFY010000024.1 GCA_024763185.1 Gammaproteobacteria bacterium
TTTCTTCAGGTATACGGGATCGGGGCTCATGAGGCTTTCTCCAGGATATGAATGTTGCTGGTTTTATCGGCGGTATATTCCAAAGTCAGGGAAACTGAATCGGCAAAACGTAACGCATGCGGTTTGTCGACAGTGATCTGGGCATGTATAACACTGGGGTGTTCGCAGCTGATGGCCAGGATCTCTGCAACCAGTTTTTCCAGCAGTAAAAAACGCCCCTGCTCGACATGCTGGATAACCTTTTTGGTCACGGTCTTGTAATTGAGGGCATCTTCGACCCGGTCGTGAAGCACTTCATCGCTGATCTCGTAGCGAATCTGGATGTTGATGACAACATCCTGTTGTTTTTCCATTTCCTCGGGATTGAATCCTATGTACGTACGTAACCTGAGATTTTTAATGTTTATGGTGGCGAATTGTGCGTTCATTTTTGTCCTGCGCGGGTTCTTAGGTAATTGGCGATTCGCTATGGATATGTTTCTAGAATCTGCTTTTTCCTTGTTTTCGGGTACATTAGGTTTGTGTCTGTGAAGTGGCTGTCAATTTGATGTGAAGATTCTGTAAAGATGGGTATTTGACGGATTACAACGAGCCTGGAATTGGTTAGCATGGGATCGAATCGTCAATCTCAGGATGGAGTACTGCACAAATGAAATATCTCAACAAGCTACATAATCGCCGTGAGCCATCCGGCCTGGAATGGGTAATTTTCAAGCGCCTGCCCAAATGGTTGCTGGCCGGAACGGTGATTCCACTGCTTATGTCTGTGCTGGTTCGCTGGCTGCCCATGCAGGGTTCTGCATTTGAGGTGGCCAAACATCAAACCAGTATCGACATTCTTGCGATTGCCATCGGGGTGACCGCTTGGACAGCCGTTTTTACGGTGGCCATAGGTTGCATCATCGTCATTGTCATGAAAGGCCCGGCCTATGTGGCTGATGCCTATAAATTGAATGATTCGGAACGACCTTCCTCTCGCAAGGAAATGGAATGAGATTTTTCGATCCTTGCCAATCTCTCCAGGAAAAAATTTGCTGTCTCAAAATTATCAGACTACCTGGAACTGGCGAGTCGTTTTAAGCAAAGTTCAAACGCCGGGTCTGTCGATATCGGTAAAAAAGAATTTGAGGGCTGTTAAAAATTGCGTTCAACGGCATAGTCGGCGAGGAATAAGCTGGGCTGGCCAATGATCGGGATGTTAACCGTCTTGCCTAAATTGATTTTCTGTTTGATCGAGGTCATTTCAACGTTGCAGCCAGACATATAGCCTTAATTTTTTGACTGGACACTTTTCGGGTTTCTGTAAAATGAGACTTTGCTGTGCGGGATTACTGGAAGCATCCGGGTGCCTTTCTCAAATAATGCGGTCTGATAATCAACACTTTTTTGGGAGATAAACATGAACCAAGACCTTGCCGACATCGGCATTTTTCCTGATGTGGTCTGCTGGTGCTGGCCTACATCCAAGCTGGTAGAGGCGGCAATACGAAACAATGAAGGAAAATTGCTGCATCATCTTGCTTTTAGTGTTCGCACGGGACACACCGGTCGTTCGCCCAAGGACAGGTTTACCCGCGACGATGAGGTTACGCATAATACCGTTGCGTGGAATGCCATTAACCAACCCATCGAGAAGCATAAATTCGACCTGCTTCTGGAACATGCAAAGCAGTTCGTTCGTCCGGAGACCGTCTACGTGCAGGATGTCTACTGTGGTGCAGATCATCATTACCGACTACCGTTGCGATTTATCGGCACTCATGCCTGGCAGGCATTGTTTGTCCGTAATATGTTCATAGTTCCTTCTGAAAAGGAACAGGAACAGTTTGAGCCAGAGTGGACGGTTCTGGCTTTTCCGGCCGCTTCTGTCGATCAGGAAATGAAGGAAAAATGCAGCCTGAACTCGAATGATTATATTGTGCTTGATTATTCACATAAAATAGTCCTGGTCGGTGGAACCGGTTATGCCGGTGAGATCAAAAAGTCGATGTTTACGGTGATGAACTACCTGCTTCCAGAGCGCTCCGTGCTGCCCATGCATTCATCGGTGAATGTCAACAAGGATGACAAGGTAACAGTATTCTTTGGGTTGTCGGGAACGGGTAAGACGACGCTTGCGCTGGATACGGAATGCAGGCTGCTCGGCGATGATGAGCATGGTTGGAGTAAGGACGGCGTCTTTAATATGGAAGGTGGCTGCTATGCGAAAACCATCGATTTGCGCCAGGAAGATGAACCCCTTGTGTATGCGGCAACCCAGCGACACGGTACGACCATAGAGAATGTCGCATTTGATCCTATGACCCGGGTCATCGATTATTATGATGGCTCTTATACCGAGAATGGTCGTGCATCGTTTTCAATCGACGCTATTCCCGGGGCGGTCACCGAAGGTCTTGTCGGCCACCCGGATTGCATTATCTTCCTGACCTGTGACGCCTTTGGTGTTTTACCACCGGTATCCGCGTTATCACCGGAACAGGCGGCCTACCATTTCAGTCTCGGTTATACGGCAAAGGTAGCCGGTACCGAGCGTGGCATTAATGAACCTCAACCGGTCTTCAGTGCCTTGTTTGGAGAGCCATTCTTTCCCCGGGCGCACAGTGTCTACACGGATATGCTGGCCAACAAGGTGCGTGAACATAAGGTCCAGGTCTGGCTGGTCAATACAGGGTGGACCGGTGGCGCTTATGGAGTGGGTGAGCGTATATCTATCGCCTATACACGAAATATTGTGCGCGCGATTCAAAACGGTGAGCTTGATTCCGTTGCCCGTCGGGCGGATCCGGTTTTTGGCTTTGAGGTTCCGGTGACCTGTCCTGGCGTACCTGCCGGGGCGCTTGATCCGCAGTCCACCTGGGAGGATTCCAAAGGCTATGAAAAGGCACGAAAAAAACTGGCGAAACGTTTTATTGCAAAAGCGGAATCACTGAGTCTGTCGAAATTGGCAAAAAAAGGCGCGCCCTTAATCTGAGCAACAAAACCATCGTCGAGATCCGAAGCGGTGCCCGTGCCGGTTAAAAACTGCGTTCAACGGCGTAGTCGGCGAGGAATAACAGGGCATTTTTTGCCGGTGAGTCTGCCAGTTGCTGAATAGCCTGTTTCGCGGTTTCTGCATGTTCAATGGCTTTTTGATGGGTGTATGCCAGGGCGCCGGTTTGCTGGATGGTGGCGGTAATTTCCTTGATATGCTCGAGCCCGCCTTGCTCGATCGCGTTTCGAATCATTTGCGCTTGTTGCTCGTCGCCGTGTTGCATCGCATAAATCAGTGGCAGTGTCGGCTTGCCCTCCGCCAGATCGTCTCCAACATTTTTGCCTAATTCTTCACTGTCCGCCTCGTAATCCAGCGCATCATCCACCAGCTGAAAGGCGATGCCCAGGTGTTTGCCGAATGTTCCCAGTGCCTGTTTGATCGATTCATCTGAGTCCGTGATAAAAGCGGCAATCTGGCAGGCGGCTTCAAACAGGCAGGCTGTTTTACTGTAAATAACGTCGTAATATTTCTGCTCGGTGGTATCCGGTTCATGGATATTGAGCAATTGCATCACCTCGCCCTGGGCGATGGTGTTGGTGGTGTTTGCCATCAGGTCCATGATCGGCAGGGAGCGGACGATGACCATCATTTGAAAAGCACGCGAATACAGGTAATCACCGACCAGTACAGCGGCCTCGTTGCCCCAGATATTGCTGGCGGTCTGTTGCCCACGGCGCATGTCAGATTCGTCAACCACATCGTCATGCAGCAGGGTGGCGGTATGGATGAATTCAATAATCGCCGCCAGTAAGGCATCATCCTCACCCTCGTAGCCACAAGCTTGCGATGCCAGCATGACCAGCGTCGGGCGCAGGCGTTTACCACCGCTGTGGATGATGTGCTGGCTGAGCTGATTGATCAGTACCACGTCTGAACTCAAGTGATGTTCAATGACCCGGTTGACCCGTTGCATGTCCTGGTGGGTGTATTGTTTCAGTCCTTCCAGGGTGAACCGCTGTTGTTCAGGTGTTTGTGAAATGCTCATGTACTAAAAATTTGCTGTTTAACAGGCGCTAGCTTAACAAAAAAAGGGCGGTTAAACCGCCCTTCTTAGCTGTGCTTGATGACAGTCAATTACAGTGATTGGTAGTAATCGATCAGGATCTTGGCCACTTCAGGGCGTGAGAACTCTTTGGGAGGCGCTTCGCCATTACCCAGCATTTCACGGACCTTGGTACCAGACAGCAGGATGAAGTCTTCCTTGGTGTGGTCAGGTGCTTCACGCATCATCACCACCTTGTTCAGCTTCTTCGACCAGGCGGTGTGGTCGGCCTTGAAGATTTCAATTTCCAGCGCGCCGGCAGGGACTTCATCAAAGATGGTCTGCGCATCGAAGGCACCGTAGTAGTCGCCTACACCAGCGTGGTCACGGCCAACGATGAAGTGAGTGGCGCCCATGTTCTGACGGAAGTAAGCGTGCAGAACGGCTTCGCGTGGTCCGGCATACAGCATGTCGAATCCGTAACCGGTTACCATGGCACTGTTGGGCGGGAAGTAAACTTCAACCATCTTGCGTATCGCGGCATCACGGACAGGTGCAGGGATATCACCTTTCTTCAGTTTACCCAGCAGCATGTGGATGACCAGTCCGTCACAACCTAAACGATCCATGGCCATGTGGCACAGCTCTTCGTGGGCCAGGTGCATGGGATTACGGGTCTGGAAAGCCACGACCTTTTTCCAGCCGCGCTCAGCGATTTCGTTACGAATTTCGACCGCGGTGCGGAAGGTATCGGGGAAATCATCCTGGAAGTATGAGAAATGCAGAACATCGATAGGACCGGAAACCGCGATCTTGCCCTGGCTGTTGAAAGCTGCAACGCCGGGATGTTCGGTATCATCGGTGCCATAAACCTTGTTGGTCATGGTGGCCATTTGTTCATCGGTTACGGTTTCGATGTTTTCCACATCCATGATGGCCAGTACAGGATTGCCTTCCACGTTGGGGTCACGCAGTGCGATACGCTTGGCATCACCGATGGCATCGGTATTTTCCAGCAGGCACATTACTGGCACCGGGAAGAAGGAACCATCGCTCAGGGTCATGTTTTCGGCAGCGCCCATGGCATCTGTCACGTTCATGAAACCTTTCAACGGGTTGAAATAACCAGCGCCCATCATGACCGCATTACCGGCAGCCTGGGAACTGATCAGCACAGAAGGCAGTGTTTCCGCTTCCTTCATCAATTGATGGTGTTTTTCTGAATCGTATACGAAACGAGGTTGCAGCTCGTCAGATCCGATGGGTTTGATCATGAAGATTCCTCCAGATTAGGGATTGTAAATTTATACCCGCCAGTGAATCGGATAAGCGGCAGGGTTTCGAAAATGGCGGGCAGGGTAACCGTCGAGCCGGTTTGATGCAAATGTATCTTTCTATGACTTGATAGAGGTCATTTATATAATCCAGATAAATGTAAGAAGAATCGAAGAGTTAAAGAAAAAACGATCAGGCGTAAATGCTTTCAACAATGTTGCTCATGCAGTGGCCAAAATCAAGGGCCTGTGAGCCAGTCGCCAGGAATAAATCGAATTGGGTACGATCAAGTCGTGGTTCATCGTGTTGAATTCGGGAAAGTCGTCTGAATTCGGGTGAGGCGATTGCTGTCATGGACGCTTTCTGGCGGTTATTTGTAATGCTTGCCCGTATAGTGATAAAAACGTTGACCTGAGTGGGATGTACCTATAAAATCTGCGCCCTTTTTCAAGATCGGTTTGGAGTAAATCAGAATGTATGCTGTCATCGCTACTGGCGGAAAACAGTACCGTGTCACTGAAGGTGAGACATTAAAGGTAGAGAAAATTGCAGGTGAAGAAGGTTCTGAGATCGAACTCGACCAGGTCTTAATGGTTGCTGATGGTGACAAGATCCAGGTCGGTACCCCGGTACTGGATAAGGGTACCGTCACGGCAACAATCAAATCACATGGCCGCGGCAAGAAGGTGGAAATTGTCAAATTCCGTCGTCGTAAGCACCATCGCAAGCAGATGGGGCACCGTCAGAGCTACACAGAAATTGAAGTAACCAAGATCAAGGCTTAAGCCTCGATCCAGCTAACTGTCAGGAAGGTTATAAAATGGCACATAAAAAAGCGGCGGGCTCTACCCGCAACGGTCGCGATTCACAATCGAAGCGCCTTGGTGTAAAAAAATTCGGTGGTGAAGTAGTCGTCGCCGGTAATATCATCGTGCGTCAGCGTGGTACCAAGTTCCATGCCGGTGACAACGTGGGTATCGGTAAAGACCATACCCTGTTCGCCAAGGCTGACGGTAATGTCGAGTTCAAAATCAAAGGGCGTCATAACCGTACTTTTGTGAATGTTGTTTCTGCTTAATTGCTGAGCAATATTGAATTTAGAAAAAGCCCCGTTTCGGGGCTTTTTTTATGCGGGTAGAAATTTTTTAAGAGGTTATTTTTTGGATAACTGTTGGAGTAGGGTTTCACACGCAAAAGCCTTTCTTGTTTCATAGTTAATGACGAGTACGCGTGCGAGTCCCTTTTTGCCAACAGCAGCAAAAAGGAACCAAAAAATGCCGCCCCGACCATGCCCTTATCTCGTCAAAAGTGCGGCCAAATCGAGGTCGGGCCAGAAGCGTGTCCAGACGCTCTGGCTCTCAATTCGCATCCCTGCCAATTGCCCTCGATTGAACCACCCTTTTGCCGTGGGCCTGGAGGGGGAAGAAAAGCACAATCTCAACCGCTGGGGTTTTAAATGCCCTTATGGAGTGCCGCAAATGGATGGGTTTTGTAAGGTCTGAGGACAGGGAAGTCCGCAGAGGGTCGCCGAGCAGGAGCGAGTTGATCCGTGCCTTGCAAAAGCTATTCATTTCCGGGAAGCCGCAGGCCGCTCCATGCCGGCGAGCATTTTTTGGGTACTTTTTCATGCTTGAAAAAGTACCTCGCACGCTAACTCGTAATTCACTACGGAGCAAGATGTGTTTTGCGTGTGAAACTCTACTCAAGGAGTGACTATTGCCATATCTGAACACGCTAAACCATAATCATCTCGGTTAATATACAATCCCACCTTGGAATTACCCATTCTGGAACTATTTATCATTCCGAATATCCAATCCACCATTTCAGAATAATTAAGAGGTTATACCTTGTCACTACAGGACCGTTTTAAACAGTTAAAAGACTATACCGAAAGCCAAATTATCGGCCAGCCGAAACTGATTAACCGCTTGTTGATTGCGTTGCTGGCCGATGGTCACCTGCTGGTGGAAGGGGCGCCGGGCCTGGCCAAGACGCGTGCGATAAAAGTATTGAGTGAAAGTATCGAAGGCGACTTTCATCGTATTCAGTTTACCCCGGATCTGCTACCGGCGGATCTGACCGGTACCGATATCTATCGCCCGCAGGATGGCAGCTTTAAATTTCAACAGGGCCCGTTATTCCATAACCTGGTTCTGGCCGATGAAATCAATCGTGCACCGGCCAAGGTGCAATCGGCACTGCTGGAAGCCATGGCCGAGCGCCAGATTACCGTGGGTACGCAGACCTATGTGCTGCCATCCCTGTTCCTGGTGATGGCCACTCAAAATCCCATCGAGCAGGAGGGTACCTACCCGCTGCCTGAAGCCCAACTCGACCGTTTCCTGATGCATGTCAGCATTGATTACCCGGGGCTGGAAGATGAACAGAAAATTCTCGAACTGAACCGCGTCGAGGCTCGGCAATCAGCCGGTGAGGGAGAAAAAACAGACGTGATGGTGACGCAGCAGGACCTGTTTGCGGCGCGTGACCAAGTGCTGGATGTCTATTTGTCCGAACCACTGGAGACTTACCTGTTACACCTGGTGTTGGCCACGCGCAAACCGGAGCCCTATGGCAAGGATTTGCAGGGCTGGTTGGAGTATGGCGCCAGTCCACGTGCCAGCATCGGGCTTGATCGCTGTGCACGAGCCCATGCCTGGCTGGATGGACGTGATTATGTGACGCCGGATGATATCCAGGAGATTGCTTTTGATGTTTTACGTCATCGCCTTATTCTCAGTTTCGAGGCCGAAGCCGAGGGCATTAGCACGGACCGTTTTATCAACGAATTGCTGCATCGCGTGGCCGTACCCTGATCGATGACAGTAAACCCTGAGCACATAGACGACGGCCTGATTTACATCAGCCAATCCCGCCTCATCGCGCTGCAACGCGAAGCGGGGCTGCTCAAGCTTAATCCGGGCAAGATCAAGTCACGCCTGAGTGGAAGCTACCTGTCGCGCTTTAAGGGTCGTGGCATGGAGTTCGATGAAGCGCGCCCCTACCAGCCCGGGGATGATATCCGCAACATGGACTGGCGGGTAACAGCACGCACCAATAAACCACACTCCAAGGTGTTTCGCGAGGAACGCGAACGACCGGTTTTACTGTGGGTGGATTTTCGCCATTCGATGTTTTTCGGTAGCCAACAATGTTTTAAATCGGTGCAGGCCGCGCAGGCGGCAGCTTTATTAGCCTGGAAGGCCAGTCAGCAGGGAGACCGCCTGGGCGGTTTGATATTTTCCGAGCAGCAGCATCAGGAACTGAGGCCGTCACGTGGCAAAGCGGCAGCATTGCATTTGATCAGGCAGTTGTCTGACTTCAGTCGCAGCCAACCCGGCTCCATGGGTAAAAGCGAGAAACAGTCGCATGATGCGCGCCATGCCCTAAGCAGACTGGTGCAGGTGGCCCGTCCTGGTAGCCTGATCTACCTGATCAGTGATTTTCGTCATGTTTCCGCCCGCTTCGAATCTACCCTGAATCGCCTGACCCGCCATAGTGAACTGGTTCTGATTCATTTATACGATGCGCTGGAAAACACTTTACCTGCAGCCGGCTTTTATACGGTGACGGATGGGGTGAACGACGCGCAAATCAATGCGTCGGATTCAAAGGTCCGACAGCAATACCATAACCGTTTTGATGCGCACCGGGAAAACCTGCAACAGCTTTGTCAAAAAAATAAAGTGCGTTACCTGTCACTGTCCACGGATCAGCCGGTACTGACCGGTTTATTGCAAATTAGCAGGCCTTTTTCAAGAACGGTTTCCAAGTGATGAACCCCGCACAGGAACTCCCTTTACGAGATATTCACCTGCCGGACCCGGTTTCCTGGTGGCCGCCGGCACCTGGCTGGTGGTTGTTGGCTGTGTTGATGTTGTTGCTCATAGCGGGGCTGTACTGGTTACTGAAAAAAATTCGTCAGCCGGTGCTTAAAAAAAGCGCCAGAGAGGAGATAAGGTATATCATCGATGCCTATCAGCAGCATCAACAAAAGCCGTTATTGATTCAACAGCTTTCCATGGCTATTCGTCGTATTGCCATGAGTTATGTCTCCAGGCAGCAAATGGCCGGTCTTACCGGAGCACACTGGTACCATAAACTCAATGCAGAGATCGGTGGTCAGCCGCTCGGACAGCAGGCTATAGAGTTACTCTTGGAGATGCCTTATCAGAAAACGCCGGACATCAGCGATGAACAGGTCGAGTTGTTGATAGATGAGGTTCAGGGCTGGGTTTCAGGACTTGACAGGAATAAAAAGCATGTTTGAATTCCTCTGGCCACTGGCGTTTTTGTATTTACCGCTGCCGCTACTGGTATGGCATTTTGTGCCACGTGCCGAAACCGCTCAGCAGGCGGCATTACGCGTACCCTTTATCGAGGATTTTCAATCCCTGTCAGGAACGCCATCACAGGGCTCGCGCAATAAACTGATCATTTTTTTATTGATACTGTGCTGGATGTTACTGGTAACTGCCACCGCGCGTCCGCAATGGGTGGGTGAGCAGGTCGAGTTACCGGTCAGCGGGCGAGACCTGATGCTGGCGGTGGACCTGTCAGGCAGTATGCAGATAGAGGATTTTGAAATTAACGGCCAGGCCGTTGACCGGCTGACCGCGACCAAATTTGTAGCACGGGATTTTATTGAAAGGCGCCAGGGGGATCGCCTCGGCCTAATACTGTTTGGGCGCAATGCCTACCTGCAAACACCACTGACCTTCGATCTTGCAACCGTGAATACCCTGCTAATGGAGTCTGAAATCGGTCTGGCCGGTAAGGAAACCGCAATCGGCGATGCCATCGGTCTTGCCATCAAACGCTTGAAAGACAATCAGGATAGCAGCCGGGTTTTGATCTTGTTGACCGATGGAGCCAATACGGCAGGTGAAATCACGCCGCTCAAGGCTGCAGAACTGGCCGCCAGTCATGGACTTAAAATTTATACCATTGGCATAGGCGCGGATGAAATGATCCGGCAATCTTTGTTTGGGCGGCAACGAATCAATCCCTCTATGGATCTGGATGAAAAAACACTGACGGCCATAGCGGAATCGACAGGCGGTTTGTATTTTCGTGCACGAGACACGGTAGAACTGGACAAGATATATCAGCAGTTGGATGAACTGGAGCCGGTCGAGGTCGACATCAAAACCCTGCGCCCGGTGCAGTCATTATACACCTGGCCGCTGGGGCTGGCTTTTATACTCTCCCTGTTGCTCGCCTGGCTGGTTATAAGGAGGGGGTATGGCTGACATGGAGATAAAACTGTTACGGCCCGAATGGCTGATCCTGGTTATCCCTGTTTTAATCCTGTTTTATCAGTTTTTTAAGAATATGCGCTTAAACAGAAACTGGGCCGCAGTGATCGATGCGCGTTTATTGCCTCACCTGTTGAGCGGTAAAACAGGGCAGAGACGATTATGGCCCATTTTTGTCTGGTTGATATTAAGCCTTCTGGTGCTGATTATTCTGGCTGCACCGGTATGGGAAAAATTACCCCTGCCGGTATTCAGCAAACAAAGCGCCCTGGTTGTTGCGCTCGATCTGTCTCGTTCCATGAATGCGCAGGACGTCAAACCCAGTCGCCTGGCTCGTGCACGGTTGAAATTGAAAGATCTGCTGAACATGCGCAGCGAGGGACAGACCGCCTTAATCGCCTATGCGGCGACGGCCTACACGGTCAGCCCGCTGACGGATGATACTGACACCATCGCTTCACTGTTATCCAGCCTGGAAACGAATATCATGCCGGCACAGGGAAGTCGAGCCGACCTGGCCGTTGAGAAAGCACTGCAACTGTTTAACAACGCCGGCATTTCCCGCGGTGAAGTGCTGATAATTACGGACGGTGTCGATGACAGGGTTCAGTCCTCCATCGATGCGCTGGATTTGCGTGGTTTCAACGTGTCGATTTTGTCCGTGGGCAGCGAACAGGGAGCGCCCATACCGACAGGGTCCGGCGGTTTTGTAAAAGATGATGCGGGTTCCATCGTCATTGCAAAAACCGATGAGCCAGCTCTGCAGTCATTGGCAACCCGGCATTCAGGTGTATACACCGCGCTAACCATTAATGACGATGATCTGCACAGGCTGCAACATAAATTCGATGCCGACTCGGTCAATTCGGCACACCAAGAGACCGATTTTAAAACAGATCGCTGGCGTGAACAGGCGCCCTGGTTACTATTGGTGATTACCCCCCTGGCTGCTCTGCTGTTCAGGCGGGGCGTGATATTATCGGCCTTGCTGGTCTTTTTACTGCTGCCGCAGGCCGGGCCGGTTCAGGCGGCAGATGGGTTTGACTGGCAGGTTTTGTGGAAAAATAAAAACCAGCGCGCGGCGCAGGCACTGCAAAACGGACAGGCCGGTCAGGCGGCACAAATGTTTGAGTCTGCCGAGTGGAAAGCGGTAGCACATTACAGGGCTGGCGAGTATGAACAGGCGCTGCAACAACTGCAGGGGCAGGCATCACTGGACAGCCTGTATAACCGGGGAAATGCACTGGCTAAAATGGGGCGATTTGAAGAGGCCCTGGAAAGCTATGACCAGGTTCTACAACAGGATAAAGGGTATGAGGACGCGGCCTATAATCGCAGGCTGGTTGAAGAGGCACTGAAGCAGCAACAGAATCAACAACAGCAACAGGGCGCTGATCAGGAACAGCAGCAGAACAACCAGACCCAACAAGACAACCAGCAATCACAACAAAGCCAGAATCAGCAGGGCGAGTCTGATCAACAGGACTCAGAAGACCCGCAACAACAGGAAGGACAGAACGATAACCGGCAAGATCCATCGCAACAATCGCAGAATGATCAACAGCCAATGCCACAACCGGAAAAGGCGGACGAGCCGCAAGATACTGCTCAACAGGCGGATCAATCCGAAACTGAGCAACAAGATGCAAACCAGGATCAGCAACCTGGGGAGAGCGCTGAACTGAGCGATCAACAGCAGCAAAACGAATTGTCGGAACAGGCCGAGGCACAGTGGTTAAGACGTATTCCGGATGATCCGGGCGGATTGTTACGCAATAAATTCAGGTATCAGTACAGTCGGCAACAGGCGCCGACAAAAGAGAAACAACCATGGTAAAAAAATACCTTGCAGCCCTGCTGCCTGCCTTTTTAATGTTCTGGTCAATGGCTCTGTCGGCCGCCGACATTAGTGTGCGAGCAGATCGTAATCCGGTTGCTTTGAATGAGTCCTTTAATCTTATCTATGAGACTACGGGTTCGGTGGATGATGATCCGGATTTTTCGCCGCTAAAAAATTACCTCGATGTTTTGAACCAGAGTTCGAACAGTAATATCAGTATTATTAACGGTAATTACAGCAGTAAAAAAAGCTGGAGACTGACGGTAATGGCGCGCGAGGTTGGTAAAATAACCCTGCCACCCATTAAATTTGGTTCGGATCAAAGCCCTGCCTACAGCTTAACGGTCAATCAGGCGGCGCAGACATCCCAGCAACAATCTGAATTTTTCACCCGCCTCAAGGCTGAGCCCAGGCAGGTTTACGTGCAGCAGCAGCTGGTTGTTACCCAGCAGTTATTTACCGCTCAAAACCTGTCAGCCTATGGCATGGGGGAACTGGAACTGTCATCGCAAAACGTGGTAATTGAGGCGCTGGGAGAAGAGAGGCAATACCAGACCCGCATTAAGGACAAGACCTACCTGGTGGTGGAAAGAAGTTTTGCCATTTATCCGCAGACCAGCGGTAGCCTTACCTTGTCCCCGGTGTTGGTGGAGGCACAATTGAAATCCGGTTCCAGTTCGTTTTTTGGTTCATTCGGTAATCGCGGCAAGGTACTCCGGGCAAGGAGCAATGCACTTGAGATCGACGTGCTGCCGCTGCCAGCGCAGGCAAACATGAACCCCTGGTTACCGGCATCCGATCTGCAACTGGTTGAAAACTGGCCGGATAAAACCATCCGTTTTGTGCAGGGTGAACCGATCACCCGTACGCTCTCGTTAAAGGCAGAGGGTTTGACCGCAGCCCAGTTACCGGAAATGCCGGCATTCAATATCGATGGTTTGAAGCAGTACCCGGATCAGCCTATGTTGAATGATGTGAAAAACGACAACGGTATCACCGGTTATCGCGTGCAAAAGGTGGCCCTGATACCCACCCGTAGCGGTCAGATGGTCCTGCCCGCCATTCACATCCCGTGGTGGAATACCAACACTAACCAGCGTGAAGTGGCCACGGTGCCCGCGCGCCGCATTGACGTGGCACCCGCGACAGATTCGGCTGATGCGACGCAAATTACCGCGCCGCCAACGGCGGCTGCGATAAAAGAGCCTGAGCCAAAAAATGACCCAGCCCCTGTCGCTGAGCGACCGCCTGCAACGAGCGATTTAAATTCGGGTGTCTGGCAAATGCTGGCGATAATGTTTGCAGTGGGCTGGGTACTCACCCTGTTGCTTTGGTTTATGAAAACACGACCGGCGCGTCCTTCTGCCTTGCCGGTGACTGCTACAAACGATTCCATCAGCGAGAGTTACAAAAAACTCATGCAGGCCTGCAAAGCCGAGGATGCCAGGCTGTGTCGCATAAGCCTGCTGCAATGGGCGCAAGCCCTTTATCCGCACAAGGGCATCGTGCAACTGGGCGATTGTCGCCAATGGTTTCCAGCGCCTTTGAATGCTGAAGTCCGTAAGATTGATGCTATGCTTTATGGTGGTGAACAACAACAGATCAATTTCAGCCTGATCCGGGATCAGGCCAAACAGTTGATGTCACTGCGCAAAAAGTCGACAACACCGTCGGATGAAATGCTGGAGCCACTTTATCGTTAAATGGTAAGCTTAAAACCGGCTGGATATATCGGCTTGTCTATCCAGGAAGTTTGTAGCGATCTGTACCAGATGTTTCAATGAATTACGGTTTTTTTGATGTCTTAACCCTGCTGGGCTCTTTGGGGCTGTTTTTGTATGGCATGAAGGTCATGTCCGATGCGCTGATGGAACTGGCCGGCGACCGTATGCGCAATATCCTGGCCAGCGCGACATCCAATCGCCTGTTTGCGGTGTTAACCGGTTTCACCATTACCGCTGTTATCCAGTCCTCTTCCGCGACCACCCTGATGGTGGTCAGTTTTGCCAATGCCTCGTTACTGTCCCTGAGCGAATCGATCGGCGTGATCATGGGTGCCAATATAGGTACCACGGTCACTGCCTGGTTGATTTCCCTGCTGGGTTTCAAGGTCGACATGGCCTCGCTGGCCATTCCCCTGGTGGGTCTCGGGTTCTTGCTGAGTTTTTCCAAGAAGAAACACGTTAAACACTGGGGCTTCTTTATAATCGGGTTCGCCATTTTGTTTATTGGCCTGCAGTATTTGAAAAACTCGGTACCGGATCTCAAATCCCATCCCGAAGCGCTGGCATTCCTGGGCGAATACACCAGCAAGGGCATGCTGTCGGTGTTCCTGTTCATGCTGATAGGTACACTGTTGACCGTGGTCATCCAGTCCTCCAGTGCGACCATGGCCATCACCATCATCATGTGTTACGAGGGCTGGATTCCTTTTGAGATGGCTGCAGCCATGGTGCTGGGAGAAAACATCGGCACCACCATCACCGCCAATCTGGCCGCGTTGGTGGCCAATTATCAGGCACGACGTACGGCTAGAGCGCATTTTATCTTTAACGTAACCGGTGTGATCTGGATGCTGCTGCTGTTTACCCCCTTTCTCCAGGGGGTGGCTTTCATGGTGCAGAAGGTTGAGGGGGTATCACCTTTTGTGCAGGCTGCGGCCATTCCTGTCGCGCTGTCGTTGTTTCATTCCACGTTTAATATCATCAACACCGCGCTATTGATTAATTTTGTGCCGTTCATCAGTCGCGTGGTTGAAGCCATGGTACCGGTGGTCGAAGAACGACGTGTCGAAATTGAGCGTCCTCATTTTCTTAACGAGTCATCCCTCCAATACCCACAGACCGGTATCAAGGCACTGCTTGATGAGTCCTTGCGTCTGCTGGAAAAAACCACCTACAAGGTTTTGACCCATGGTCTGCAGGTTCACCGCAAGGAAATAGAGTCGGACATCAAGCTGCAAAAGCTGGTGCAGAGTATCCATCACATCGAACTGGATGTGGATACCATCTACTACAACCGGTTCAAAAGTATTTACAATAAAATCGTTGAATACGCCACCCGCCTGCAGGCTCAGTTTGAACTGGATGAAGATAAGATCCGCGCTATACGCTCCATTCTCAGGGCGGACCGCTTGATGGTGGAAATCGTCAAGGATATCAAACCGCTGCACATCAATATGAACCGTTATCTGAATTCTGATAATGAGTATATCCGCCAGGAATATAATGAATTGCGCAAAATGATCCTGAAAATCCTGCGCCAGGCACGCAAGGCCAGGCAGGATCTGGGGGAGCCGGTACATCTCAAGAAATGTGAGCTGTTAAAAACCAAGCTGGAACACCACGATGTATTACTCAATGGCACCATTGACAGGCTGGTGCGCGATCAACTGATCAGCAATGAAATGGCCACCTCGTTGATGAATGACAGTTCAATTGCTATTCAGATTGCGCGTAACCTGGTCGATGTGTCATCGCTGCTGTACCTGCAACGCGATGCTTTTCATGAGGTTGATGGAGTGGAAAGCGACGGATAATCCCCGCAACAAAGCTGACGATCGCTGATTGACCCGATCCGCGATTTTCAATGGTATACTACGCCGCTTTTAACTGACCCCCGCTTTTTTACGGATTGTAACCATGAAATTTATCGACGAAGCAAATATCCACGTTCGCGCTGGCAAAGGCGGTGATGG
>JANTFY010000025.1 GCA_024763185.1 Gammaproteobacteria bacterium
GCATCCGCGCGGCAACTGGCGGATTATTACGATGTAGAAACGCCGGAACTTTACGTTAAGCGCTATAACATTCCACCCACCACACCGGTGTTGGCAAAAACCGAACAGGCGCTGACTTTTTTCAGTTGGGGGCTGGTGCCGGGCTGGGCCAAGGACGTGAGTATCGGCAACAGAATGTTTAATGCCCGGGCTGAAACCGTGGCTGAAAAACCCTCGTTTCGTCATGCCTTTAAACGTCGCCGCTGCCTGGTACCGGCCACCGGTTTTTATGAATGGAAAGTGGAGGCCGGCGGTAAACAGCCCTATTTTTGCCATCTGGGGCATCGCCTGTTCAGTTTTGCCGGCATCTGGGAGCACTGGCACGATGCCATGGGCAATGAATTGCAAAGCTGTGCCATCTTAACCACCGATTCCGTGGGTGAGATGCAGTCGATACATCACCGCATGCCAGTAGTGATCGGTAAACAGCATCATGCCTTGTGGATGGATCACAGTACGGAAAAGATAGAGGGTGCCATGGAGTGCATTGCACAACTAGAGGATGGTTTTGAAATATACCCGGTCAGTAAAAAAGTCAATTCGGCGGCCAATGATTCGGCTGACCTGGTCAATGCCATCAACCTTTAGCCTAATGGCAATTACTTTAGACTGTCATTGCGAGGACGCCTACATGGATGTAGGTGATAGAGTAACGCAGGAGTAGTTACCGAGCGATAGCGACGCGGCAATCCATTCGGCCGTTGAGATCGCCGTGCTACGTATGCGATGACGCTTTTCTTGCTTAAGGAATGGCCAATCATCCCTAGCCTTGTTCTGAATCGTGATGAACTACCTCATCGTTGGCGGAAGAAAACACGGCTCCAGCAGAGTTTTAACGAGTTCTTCAACAGAGTTTTAATGTGTTCTAATATTCTATAAGTAAATTTTATAACCCAATAGCGATCTTCACTGAATCGTGCTATAAAAAGCCTGATCAAGATAAAAGTGAATGAATTTTATCTGTATTTGATGGATCAATAATTAACTAAAAAGTGCCGGTTTGACTGTCAGCCTGTGTAACTTTTGCAATTAATAAAGTAGGCTGATGGGTAAAATTATATTTCTGCTAAAACTGGTTCTGGTCCTGGGCGTTATTGTCGCGCTAAGCGGTTGGCTGTTTTATGACGCGTATAAGCCGGTGCCGCCACAGCCTGCCGAGCAACTGGTCGTCAACGATATCACCGGCCTAAATCCAGTAACCGTCGCTTATAACATCAAACCCACCACCCAGCAGCAGATCAGCGATGCGATCATGGCCACCGATGGTCCAATTTCGGTGGGCGGGGCGCGTTACAGCATGGGCGGTCAGATTGCCTACCCACAGAGCTTACACCTGGATATGCGCGACTACGATGAGGTCATCGCGCTGGATACGGAAAATAAAACCATTACCGTGCAAAGCGGTATGACCTGGCGCCAGATCCAGGAGGTCATCGACCCCCATGATTTATCCATCAAAATCATGCAGGACTTCAATAATTTCAGCGTGGGCGGTTCGCTCAGTGTCAATGCACATGGTCGTATTATGGCTGACGGCCCGATCATTAAATCGGTCAGATCCTTTAAAATCATTCTTGCCGATGGTCTGTTATATGAAGCCAGCCGCACACAGAACCCGGCACTGTTCTATGGCGCAATTGGCGGCTACGGGGGGCTGGGGGTGATCTCCGAGGTTACCCTGGACCTGGTGGAAAATGTACCCATCGAACGTTCCACCAAAGCCATGCCGTTTAATCATTACCTTGACTATTTTTTTGACAACATCCTGCATGATGACAGCGTGGTACTGCATAATGCGTTTTTGTATCCACCCAGTTATGAAACCCTGCGTGCCAACAACTGGCGCGAGACTGATCAGGCATTGACCAACACACAGCGGCTCAGGGCTACGGACAAAAACAACTGGTGGAAACCGGGTTTAACGGATTTGATTTCTCGGTTCGATTTTCTCAAACGCATACGTTCCAATCTCATCGACCCCATGGTCCACAGTGAGCCCCTGGTGGTGATGAGAAACTATGAAACCAGTTATGATTTGCACGAATATGGTTTTGCAAAGCCCAGTGATTCGACTCTGGCGATGCGCGAATACTCGGTACCCTTACAAAATTTTGAAGTCTTCGTGCTCAAGTTGCGAGATATTTTTTTACGTAACGATGTCGACGTATTGAATGTCTCGATTCGATATACGCCCAAAGATAATGAAAGCCTGCTGGCCTGGGCACGGGAGGATATGTTTTCATTCATGGTCAGTTACCGCCAGAATAAGGATCCAGAGTCGGTTTCGCGCGTGGCAGCCTGGTCAAACCGGCTCAACCAGGCGGCAATTGACTCCGGTGGAAATTATTACATGCCGTTCCAGATACAGGACTCGCTTGACCAGTTCTATGAGGCTTATCCGAATGCCGGGTATTTTTTCCAGGCCAAGCGCTGGGCCGACCCGGGCAATCGATTTAACAATTTATTGTGGTTGGCATTCTATCCTGAAAACCAGGCGGCTAAAGCAGCCTGGGCTGAATCACAATCCGAATCAAAAAAAGGGGATAAAAACCAGTAATGCGCATACTTCACACCATGTTACGGGTTGGCAACCTGCAGAAATCTATTCAGTTTTACACCGAGGTGCTGGGCATGCAGCTGCTTCGACAAAAAGACTACCCCAAGGGCGAGTTTACCCTGGCCTTTATCGGTTATGGTGCCGAGTCTGAACAGACCGTGATAGAACTGACATACAATTGGGGCACCGATCAATACGATCTGGGCGATGGCTTCGGGCATATTGCACTGGAAGTGGACGATGTCTACGCGGCTACCGAACAGATCAGGCAGCGCGGCGGCAAGATTATCCGTGATGCCGGGCCGATGAATGCAGGAACCACCATTATTGCGTTTGTCGAAGACCCGGATGGGTACCCGATAGAACTGATCGGTAAAAAAGAACCGGGTTGATTTGTCTTGATGGTCAACCGTCAAGAGCTGGCTCCACAATCAAACCCTTAAATATAAAAACTACGTATAAGTAGAAAGAAATGCGAAATATTTACAGTTTCCTGGGGCTTTTTTGGCACTGGAACTCGACGGGAAATTAATATGGATTAATCTTATTGCGTTTAATAACCGTTAAAATTAAAAGGTTATCGAACATCGTAATCAATTTTTATAATCCAGGCTTGTATTTAATCGATCAATGGACGAAGAAAACCAAGATCCGACGATAGGACACAAGATAGTATCGTTACACAGGGAGTTAATGGCAATCTGGCCGGAACTCAGTCGTATGGCCGTGGCGATCTATGATCGTGAAAGTGATGAACTCAAGACGTTTGTTCATAGCGATGATGGTCAACCGAGCTTGTCCGCCTACAGCGCCAGGCTGTCAAACGTGCCTTCTTTAAAGGTCCTGGCTGAAAATAAAACAGACAGAATCATAGAAGACCTGCGCGTGTTTGAAGGGGCGGAGTCCAAGCATTGCCAATGGTTGCTGTCGGCCGGGTTTAAATCGAGTTACACCCTGCCACTTTTCGGGCACGATTATTTACTCGGCTTTTTATTCTTTGATGCGCTCAAGCCGAATTATTTTGATGACCTTATCGTAAAATCCCTGAATGTTTATGCAGAGCTGATAGAGGCCTTGTTGTTAAACGAACTGGCCCCTCTGTACACCCTGCGTGGAGCGATTAACACGGCCAAACACTTGACGCATCAACGCGATTCCGAAACCGCCTCGCATATTAAACGTATGTCACATTATGCACACCTGCTGGCGCGAAAAGTGTCGACACATTTTGAATTGAGCGATGAATATATAGAATTCATACTGCAATATTTACCGTTACACGATGTCGGAAAAATCGGTATTGCGGATGATTTGCTACTCAAACGCGGCAAGTTGACGCCGCAAGAATACGAACAGGTTAAACTGCATGTAGACAAGGGACTTCAGATTATTGATGCCATTGTTGACGAGTTCGACCTGGCCCAGATTCAGCACCTGCGGATTCTGTATAACATTATCGGCGCCCACCACGAGAAAATGGATGGTTCAGGTTACCCAAAAGGTTTAAAGGGCCAGGCTATTCCACTGGAGGGACGCCTTGTTGCCATTGCTGATGTGCTGGATGCACTGAGTCATCCCCGGCCTTACAAACCGGCCTGGAGTTTTGAAGATTCGATCAGTTATATCGAGCAAAATGCCGGCAGTCATTTTGATCCGGTTTGTGTAAAGGCCCTGGTAGCGAATAGCGAAGAATTCAGGCAGATATTCGATGCTTTCAGAGACAATTAATCACTGCCTGGTCTAGCTGTATATCAATTCCGACCAGCGACCCTGTTCCTTCATTTCTTCCACCATCCAGCCCCAGCGGGCCTTTGAGCCGGCAGTTTTCTGCATGATCTGTTCGAAGTTGTGCTTGGTTTTTTCCAGCCCGGCCAGATACACGTGGGTATTGGGTTCCTGGATCAGCTCCCAGATGTCTTGCGCATTTTCTTCCAGCACATGATGCAGGCCATCATCGTCCTGGCTCATCCACGGGCGTTTGCTGACACCCTCGAAGGCCTGGAAGGTTTTCTGATCATAATAATTATCCAGGTCGTTATTGATGTCGTTGCGGTACAGGTTTTCCGCACCGCTGCGGGCGCCATAAAACAGCATCATTTTGCCAAGCCACTGTTCGGGTTTTTGGTGGATGTGTTGGATAAAAGCACGAAAGGGGGCAATACCGGTACCGCTGCCAATCATTAATAAATTGGTTTGCGGGTCTTCCGGTAGTTCGAAGGCCTCACCGTAAGGTCCGCTCAGGGAAAGCGTATCGCCTTTTTTCAGGTTACACAGGTAATTCGAGGCAATACCGGGCTCTTCTTCACCACTGAATTCGTCGATATACGAGCAGCGCCGTACACAAAGTTCAATGTCGATACTGTCGTCATCGTTTTGCTCTGGAGCGCTGGCGATGGTGTACAGGCGAAAATGCCGGTCATGACCAAACGGGTGTGGGCCGGGCACGTTGACCCCGACATGCTGGCCTTCACGGTAGGTAAAATCCGGATGATTGATGTTTAAGCGAATGCTACGAACCTCGGCCACGTTGTCTGGCGTAATACGCTCGCTTTGAATGACTTTGGCCTCAATGGTATGAGACGAGTCTAGGTCACTTAGGTAGGTCATGGGGAAGATCCTCCGGTAATTTGATATCAGGTATGGATTGTTTTTTACTGCACTTGCCGTTGCTGCAAAGACAGCTGGTGCCGCAACCGCCGCCTTCTTCACGGGCCGGGCCAAATTCAGGATGCCGAGCGGCATATTGGCGAGACAGTTGTTGTATCGATATCCAGCCTATCAACAGGGCCAGGATGCTGCCAATGGCGATAATCACGTCAACCATGCGAGGCCCCCAGTCCGGCGAAACCCATAAAAGCCAGCGATAACAATCCGGCCAGCATCAGGGTCATGGCCGCACCCTGGCTGATACTGGGCACCTTGGCCAGCTCCAGTTGTTGGCGTAGACCGGCCATCAGCATCAAGGCAATGGTGAATCCCACCCCGGCGCCGAGGCTGAATGACACGCTTTGCACGAAATTGTATTCGCGCGAGGTCTGGAACAGTGCCACACCGAGAATGGCACAATTGGTGGTAATCAGTGGCAGGAAAATGCCCAGTGCGCGAAACAGTGCCGGGCTGAATTTTTTCAGGGTCATTTCAACCAGCTGAACCGCCGAGGCGATAACGGCGATGTAACAGATTAAACGCAGGTATTCGATGTTGAGCGTCTGTAAAATCCAGTTGATGCCATAGGCGCTGATGGAACTTACCAGCATGACAAAGATAACGGCCAGTCCCATGCTCCAGGCGGTTTCACGTTTCGCCGAAACACCCAGGAATGGGCAGATGCCGAGAAACATGGCCAGTACAAAATTATTGACGATGGCGGCATTAAGAAAGATAAAAGTGACCGAATCAGCGTTCATTTTGCACCTCGGCCAGATCCCGTTCGGCCTGTTCGCGGCGATCGCGAAACCAGTTGAAAATCAGCAACCAGGCACCCAGTACAAAAAAGCCTCCGGGCGGCAGAATCATGATCACCCAGGGCTGGAAGTTTTCGCCAAACAGGACAAAACCAAACAGCGTGCCCGCGCCCAGTACTTCCCGTACCACGCCCAGACATAACAGGGCAAAGGTAAACCCGGCGCCGATACCGAGGCCATTGATAATGGTTGCGCCCAGGCGTTGCTTGGAGGCATAGGCCTCGGCCCGCCCCAGTATCATGCAGTTGACCACGATGAGCTGAATAAAGGCCCCCAGCGCATTGTACAGGTCCAGGCTGATGGCCTGGATGGCGTAATCCACCATCGTGACAAAGGTGGCAATGATGATGATGTAGGTCGCAATGCGTACCTGCTTGGGTATAAAGTTGCGCATCATTGATACCAGGCTGTTGGACATCACCAGCACGAAGGTACTGGCCAGCCCCATGGCCAGGGCGTTGATGGCGGAATTGGTCACCGCCAGTGTCGGGCACATGCCCAGTAGCATGACAAAGACCGGGTTTTCCTGCCACAGTCCACGCAGGAAAGTGTCCAGCGTGACGGTTTCGTGTTTATCTGGCAAAGCGGCCATTACATTAATCCCATGCTTTTGTCCCCGTCATTCCTGATTCTCCAGCACAGACAGGTTGTTGATGATGATCGGTACGTATTGCTGACTGGCATCGTTGAGCATACGCGCCACGGCAGTGGAGGAAATGGTCGCGCCCGAGATGGCATCAATCTGCCAGGGCTCGGTTTTGCTGCCGTGTTTGACCGGTACGATAGCATTTTGCAAGCCCTTGCCCGAGGCATGCGGTCGAGCCTCCAGCGCCTCGAAATTCTTAACAAAGTTCCGGTCCTTGTTTATCTTGTCGCCAATCCCCGGGGTTTCTGCCATTTTTAATACTTCGATGCCACGGATGCACTGGCAATAGGGGTCATAGCCATAAAGAATTCGAATGACATCCTGGTAGCCAGCCGCAGCCGCTTCCAGTGCCACACCTTTCAATTGCCCATTGGCATCGTAACCGGCGTACAGGGCAATGCCCTGGGGCTTGTCGCCGGATGGTTGAATTTTGTTGTTTACGATTTCAAAGTTTTTTCTCGATATCGCGCCGGGAATAACCTTGAACAGTGCTCGCTCGATGGCCATCTGCTTGTTGTGCTCGATCATCGGCAAGGTAATGCGATAGGACAGCACCACCAGCAGCCCCGAGATCGTGGCGACCAGGCCCAGCGTACGCAACATGTTGAAGGCCGGGGTGGGTTGCGTGACGGATTGTGTATCAGTTGTACTCATGACTTGCCCCGCTGGCCAAAAATCTTTGGCTGGGTGATGCCGGAAATCAGCGGTGAAAGGGCATTGCCCAGCAGGATCGCATACATGACGCCTTCGGTCAGACCACCAAACAGGCGAATGATCACGGTTAACATACCGATGAACAGGCTGTAGATCCACACACCCCAGGGGGTTACCGGGGACGCAACCATGTCACTGGCCATAAACACTGCGCCCAGCATCAATCCGCCGGAAAGCAACACAAATACAGGATCCGGGTACAAGGCTGAATCCATCAACCAGAATGGCAGGCTGACCAGGGTTGCGCCGAGCATGACACCCACCGGAATACGCCAGTCCATCATCTTGCGCACCGCCAGGTAGAGACCGCCAGCCAGTATGATAATGGCCGAGGTTTCACCGGCAGAACCGGCCACCGATCCACTTAACAGATCCATCGCCGGTGTCGTGATCTGCTCGAACTTATACAAAGCCAGCGGGGTAGCGCCGGTGAAAGCATCGACTTCGCTTTGTTTCAACCAGTCACCGATGGGTACCGGTATCATGAAGGGCGTGGTCAGCGTGGACGGTATGACTTCGCTGAATCGATCCGGTAGAAATGGCGGGGTCCAGGTGGTAATTGCCGCGGGAAAGGCCGCCTGTACAAATGCGCGACCAACCAGTGCCGGGTTCATCACGTTATAGCCGAGACCGCCAAACAGGGTCTTGCCCAGGCCGACGGCAATAAAAGCGGCCACCGCCGCCATCCACAGCGGGAATCCCGGTGGCAGGGTCAGTGCCAGTAACAGACCGGTGATGACGATGCTCCAGTCGTTCAGGCTGCTGGGGCGATTGGACAATCGGCAGAACAGGTTTTCCGCCAGCATGCAGGTCAGCGTGGTGGTGAGCAGCAACAGCAAAACACTGATGCCGAAGGCATAAACGGCATAGGCGCAAACCGGCAGCAGGGCATACACCACGTTGCGCATGATCTGGGGCACGGTGACGGGTTGCTTCAGGTGCGGGGAGCTGCGCAGGTCGGTATTGAAATCGCTCATTGTGCATCTCCCTGGTTTTTGGCAGCCATGTCGCGGTTTACCGACTTGGCGATACGAAAGTACTGTACCAGTGGAATATTGGACGGGCACACATAACTGCAACTGCCACATTCAAAGCAATCGTTCAGATGGTATTCCCGCTGCATGTCTTCATACATGGAAGCGGAGGCCATCATGCCCAGCATCGACGGATTGAGTTGCATGGGACAGGCCTCGACACAGTAGCCGCAACGGATGCAGGGCTGGGTCTGGCCCTTCTTCAGGTCTGGGTCATCCTTGTTGAGCACGACCATGCCGGACATGGCCTTGGTCACCGGTACATCGAGAGCGGAAACCGACATACCCATCATCGGTCCGCCGAGTATGACTTCATGCGCATCCTTCGTGACCCCCGCATGTTTCAACAGGAATTCCACGGGCGTGCCGACCGGTACCAGGTAATTACCCGGTTTGTTCACCCCGGGGCCGCTGACGGTGACCACACGCTCGATAACGCCCCTGCCATGAGGCAATAGTTCGCCAATTTGCGCCAGGGTGCCTACATTGAACACGCTGACCCCGACTGCGGATGGAAAGGATCCGGGAGGGACTTCGCGTCCGAGCAGCGATTTGATCAACATTTTCTCGGCACCCTGCGGGTACTTGGTTTTAACCACCTGGATACGAATATTGTCGTTTTCCTGCAGGTGTTGTTGCAGGATTTCGGCCGCATCCTTTTTGTTGTCCTCGATGCCGATGATCGCCTGTTCA
The DNA here is from genome assembly GCA_024763185.1 of Gammaproteobacteria bacterium. Classification (GTDB taxonomy): domain Bacteria; phylum Pseudomonadota; class Gammaproteobacteria; genus JACNJF01. The sequence continues at coordinate 9,148 of JANTFY010000025.1, forward strand.
ACGCCCAGTGCCTTTTTGATCAGGCGTATGCCCTGCAGCAGGTTTTGCGGCTGCTCCAGCATGATGCGATGGTCGCAAGTCAGGTAAGGTTCGCATTCGCAACCATTGGCTACCAGTGTATCCACGTGGTGATCGGGCGGGGGCTTCATCTTGACGTGAGTAGGGAAGGCCGCGCCACCCAGTCCAACCATGCCGGCATCCTGTACTGCCTGGGTTATCTCCTCGGCACTCATCTTGTCGATGTCGTGGGTGTATTCGTATAGCTCCTGCTGGGTGGCGGCCTGGTAAACATCCACTATGAAACAGTCCGTCTTCGGCCCGCGAGCACTGGGCATCAATTGAATGGCCTTGATACGTCCGCTGGCCGGGGCATGCTGTGGCACCGAAACAAATCCATCGGCGGCAGCGATGGGTTGCCCGCGCACGACTTCCTCACCCACCTTGACCAGTGGTGTTGACGGTTTGCCGGCATGCTGGGATAGCGGCACAATCAAACTCGCTGCAAACGGCAATCGCCGGATTGGCAAACCATTGGTCAGCGATTTAAAATCCGGCGGGTGTACACCGTGATTAAAAGTGTGTAACAGCATGCTTACTGGAATGCCTCGGCACGTTTGATCAACTTATCCAGATCCTTTTCATTGGGGTCCCACGGCGTACCGGGATGAATACAGCTGGCCGTGCATTTCTCTGCTGCCTTGACGATATCCCGGTAAGGTCCGCCCTTGGGATTGATGACCTCGGCCTGCTTGTCTGCATTAAAGGCAAAGATCTTGGGATTGATCATGATACATTCCTCGCAGCCGTCGCATTCCGGGGTGTCTATCCAGGCCGGTTCGTAATCGCCACTATCAGACTCGGCCGGGGCTGCACGGGTATCTGTTGTTGATACCGGGCTATCCAGTGTCACGGCGCCGGCCTCATCGTCCGACAGGATCAGTTTCAACAGGTTGGATGTCATTTTCTGCGCAACGTCTTTACGCGCCTGATTGTTGACCTGTTCCATGTCGAAAACCTGGTCGACCGGTACCAGGGATTTCAACTGGTTCCAGAAATCGCGCCGGTCAATAGTGGTGCGCACCAGTGTTTCCGATACCATGATCCGGGTCAGGTGGTTTTTTGAATCCACGCCCCAGATGTAGGGATACCGGCCTTCCTGTTCTGACAGTTCAAGCTCGATGAATTCGTGTAAAGGCAGCATGTTGTCGTTCCAGCTGCCTTTGGGGGCCTGTTTGAAATGCTTGCGGAAACGACCCTCGGTGACGGCAAAATCGGCGAAGGTCATGGGCAGGTCCATGGATTGCTCCACGCCCATTTCGTCGACGTATTTCAGCGGGTAGGTCGGCCAGTCTTCATCGATGGCCGGGTTGCCTTCAAGCGTACAGCATTCGGCAAAGGTGACGCCGGCATCGGGGTCATAACGGAATAACGGGTAGGCGCGTGATTCCACCGCCATTTTGCTGTGCGCCATGCTTTGATCATCTGCGATGCCATGTTCGGGCTGGCACGGGGTATAACAATTGAACAGTGCCGGGCGACGGCTGTTCAGGCCATCGATAAAGCCCTCCAGCAGGTGGGTGGTATTGGCGACAGCTCCCTGCATCACGTAGGCATTACGATGTGACATGCCGATCAGAGCGATTTCCTTGCGAATTTCCGGCTTGCCTTTCCACACCTTGCCAAATTGTGCCATGTCAGATACCTGGCCGGTAAAGCCTGAGGTGCAGGCCTGTCCGCCGGTATTCGAGTAAACCTGGGTGTCCAGCACCATGATCTTGACCGGCATATTGGTCATCAGTGCGCGTGACAGGTTCTGGAAGCCGATATCGTACATCGCACCATCACCACCGACGGCAACCACCGGTGGGCACAGGTGCCATTCCTCGTCACTGAACTGGTTCCAGTCGAAATAGGTGAAAAATTCATCATGTTCGGAGGCATTGTATTTATTCGCCAGTTCCAGTTCTGCCAGGCGAATGGCCTTGAATCCTTCGGCCATCTTGGCCATGTGTCCCTGGAACGCGCCCAGTGCAACGGAGGGAGAATCCTGAAACAGGTGGTTGGCCCAGGGAAAGGGGTAGGGATTGTAAGGATAGGTCGATCCCCAGACCGAGGAACAGCCGGTTGAGTTGATGATGCCCATTTCGGCGCGTCCGCGTTCAGTTTGACCGTGTTCGTATTGCCACTTGAGCAGGCGTAATTTTTTTAACAGCCGGGTAGTACGTTGCAGCCATTCGGTATCAATCGGGTCGCCACCGTGGGCATTGAGCGATGACGACAGGTCTGACAGGTTGAGATCGCTGTGCTGGTGTTCGGAGACGATCTGGCGGATAGCGCTGTCATCATCCAATTTGATGGATTCAGCCAGTTTCAGATGAATGTGGGTATCCAGTTGTTCGATCAGGATATTGATTTTCTCCAACTGCGCCCTGACCCTGGGCTGCATCAACGCGGTCACGGTACTGGTAAACAGGCGAATTACCGATTTTTCGCCACAGCCGACACAGGAGCCATCACCGCCGGACATGGCAGCAAAATTGTGCTTGTCCAGAAGCAGGGTTTCCAGCGCGCCAATCTTTTCATCCAGATTGCTGATGCGGATGTAATCAGGTTTGGTGGTTGGCAGGTCGAGCCAGAATTTCCAGTCGTGGCGTAGCTTTTCTATGCTTGCAGGGGTTTGTGGGGTCGGCACCAGGGCATCATCGTCGCAGACGTCGACACATTCCATGCAACCTTTGCAGGTATAGGGATTGATGGTGACGGAAAACAGCCCGCCACTACCCTTGTTTTTCTTTTCGCGGGTTAGGAAATAGGGTTTGGTAATGGCGAAATTGAAACCACCGATGACCTGTGTCAACCAGCCGAACTCTTTTTCCATCTGTTGTTTACTGCTGTCATCCAGCTCCGATTCGGCCAGGGTTTCAAGTATCGCCCGGTCGATCAGTTGACTGACCTGGGAAGACTCGCCATATTGTTCGATCGAGCCGCGCAGTTTTTTCTCGAGATCACGCACCGCCCGACGCAGGTACTGGGTCGGCTGGCCGTCCATTTCGATGCTGTTGATGGCACTGGCAAATACATCTCCGATGTCATTGACCAGTCCTGGTATGGCACTGTCTGGGCAAACCGAAAAACAGTTTCCACAGGCAGTACAGTTTTGCGGGTTGTATTGCGGGTATTCGAACCGGATATTGGTCATATCGCGGAACACGCCGGAAGAGGCTGGCATGACGCTCAGGGCAATATACGGGTCGGCCAGGTTTTCATTGCCCTGACCGGAGGCATAAAAACTGCCGGTCTGCTCCCAGAAACGGTGTACGTCAGAAAGACCGCCATTAGCTTCCGGTAGCTGTTTCAACAGGACTGGCAGGTCGAGTGCCTTAAGCTGCGGAGCCGGTTCAGTTTGTTCGAGGGTTTTATCGGTGATTTCATGGATTTCGTCATAACCCCGACGCACCACGCGCAGGTTATCCTGCACGATACGTTCACCCTTGGCGCCGAACTTGTGACGCAGCTGTTTGTCGATTGCGCTAAACAGGCCTTCTTCATCCAGGTTGGCGCGCTGCATCAGCGGTGATGCCGCAAAAAAGGCGCCCTGGAAGGCATTGCCCTGCATGCGGAATTGCAGATCGGCATTGGTGGCCTCTTCGCGTGCTATCTTGAAGCCATCCAGGTAAAACACATGAATATCATTTTCGATAATGAATTTGCGCGCGGACAATGGAAAACTGTTCCACAGTGAAGAGGCGTCATCGGTCTCGCTCTGGATGATGAATGCGCCGCCCTTGTTCAGCCCGGCCAGCGGGTTGGAGTGACCGAACACGTTGGGGTCGGGTGACATGACCACGTCAACGTAATGGTATTCGCAGTTCAGGCGAATAGGTTCCGGCGCGGCGGAGAGGTAGTAGGTCGTAGGCTGTCCTTTTTTTTCCGAACCGTACTTGGGGTTGGCCTTGATATCGAAATTGAGCAGGTCAAACAGGGTCATCGCCAGGTTCTTGCCGGTGGTGATGGCGCCCCAGCCACCGACGGAATGGATGCGCACCGTGGTGGAGCCCTCGGGACGCAGGTCGGGATTCTCGCTGCCATGCAGTGCCAGATCCTTGAGATGCGGATACATGTCGAGCAGGCTTTGCTGATGTATTTGTTGGGCCGGGTTGGCCGCTTCATCATGCACGAAATCAACCGACAGGTAATAAAACGGTTTGTGCTTGCCGTCGGGCAACATGTTTTCAATCGCCGCCACCAGGGCTTCCGGCTGCATGTCCCGGCTGCCCAGGCCGTAACAAGCGCTGTACAGGCGGGGCATGTCACTGGCCTTATAGCTGGCATAGTCCGGGTGTGGCTTGTCGCCGTTTTTGAAATTGGTGTTTTCCAGGCATTTGCTTAACGCTGTGCGCACTTCACGAACCAGTGGCAGGTCTTCGGCTAGCGGCTGGTCGGTACGCTCAAGCACCGCGACCCCTTTTTTACCTTTAAGCAGGTTGCCAAGTATTTCGCCCGGGAATGGCCGGAACATAGTCATGTTGACAACACCGACCTTGAGCTTGCGCTTGCTTCGCAGGTAATCGGCCACCGCTTCTGCCTGCACAATCATACTGCCCTGGCCGAGGATAACGTAGTCGGCATCATCGACCTTGTAACCTGAGATCCTTTGATACCTACGTCCCGTTAGCTGAAAAAACTCATCCATAGCCTGGTCGGTGAATTCACTGATATGATCGAAAAAATACGGGCGCTGAGCGACAACCGATTGCATAAACGAGTCCTGATTTTCTACCGGGCCGGCCAGCATGGGGTTGTCCACATCCCATAATTCGGGAACGCGGCGCCGGGTTTCTCCATAGATCATTTTCTGCGCCGGGGTTGGACAGTCGATGATATCATCAGGACGCCCCAGGTACTCGGCGATCAGTTCCCGCTCAGGCACGTTTAGTGGTTCAATCAGGTGAGTGGTGAGGAAACCATCCTGGGCCACTACCGCGGGTGTCAGCGACAACTCGGCAATACGTCGCCCGATCAGGTTCAGGTCCGCCGCTTCCTGTGCATTTTTTGCCATGACCTGCAGAAAACCGGTGTCGTCGATGCAATGATAGTCGTCATGCCCGCAGTGCACGTTTAAAGAGGATTTGGTGATAGCCCGGCAACCCATATTCAGCACGTAGGGCAGGCGTTTACCGACCGCGGCATACAGTGATTCGTGCATGTAGGCGATACCCTGTGATGAGGAAAAATTGCTTGAACGCAAGCCGGTCATGGACATGCCGGCAGTGACCGCGGCTGCCGCATGTTCGCCTTCCGGTTCGACAAAAATCAACGGTCTGCCAGAGACATTAACATGGCCTTTGGCGGTTTCTTCTGCCCAGTATTCGCCCATTTGCGTGGAAGGGGTGATTGGGTAAGCGCCCGCGGCATCGGAAGATTCACGCTCGCACATGATGACGGCGGTGTTGCCATCCATCGCCATGCGGATGCCTGGGTACTTGATTTCTTTTGACGGTTTCTTGTCGAACATGGTTTCTATCCCGGTAATGTCTGCTTCTCGCCTGGGCACAAAGTACGCGAAGCCCTTTTATGGCCTGTATCTTTGCGTACCTTGCGTCTAGCAAGAGTTTCTGTTTTATAGATTAATGATCTTGGTCACTCTACAGGTAATGCTTCTTTTCTGATGATTTTTTTCGCACGCTGACCTTTTTGAATACCTTTATCGAACCAGACGATGGCGCCCGTTGGGCAGCGTTCTATAGCAATTTGGGATGCCAGATTGTTTTTACTGTAATCGATTACCGCCAGGTTGTTATTGATAGAGATCAATTCTTCTGGTGCATCCAGAGCACAGCGTCCGCAGGCATTACAGGCCACCCGGCATTCATCTTCGGCGGCTTCACCCTTTTCCAGGTTTTTACAGGCCACCCACAGTTTATGGCTAAGCGGCTGTAAAGAAAACAGGTCGCGCGGACAAATATCCACGCAGTCGCCGCAGGCGGTACATAAATCGTTGATGACCTGTGGCAGTTCGTGTTTATCCATGAAGATGGCATCGAAGTCACACACCTCCTTGCAGTCGCCCAGACCCAGGCAGCCCCACGCGCAACCTTTTCCGCCGCCGGATACCAGTGCTGCAGCCCGGCAACTGTCAACACCCTGGTAATTGCCATGCCGTTTTGCCACGTTACTGCCACCGGCGCAGGCCAGGCGCGCGGTGATTTTTTCCTGGCTACCCAGTTCCACGCCTAAAAAATTGGCAATAACCTGATTCATCTCGGGCGTGTTGACGGTGCATTTTCCGGGTTGCAGTTCACCGGCCACCAGTTTTTCGGCAAAGGCGCGGCAGCCAGCCGTACCGCAGGCCCCGCAGTTCGCATGCGGCAGCAGTTCTTCCACTTCATCAATTTTGGGGTCTTCATACACCGCCAGGCGGCGGTTGGCCAGTACCAGCACACTGGCCAGCAACAGGCCGAAACCCGCCATGAAAGTCACAGCGATAATAATGTTCAGATAGGGAGCCATTCTATTTTGTTATCAATGGGAAAATATTTTTGTCTCTCAATGGTGCAAAGTACGTACAGAGAAACTGTTCCGATGGCAACAGATTGACCCTTTGCGATCTTTGCGTCGTAGCCATATAAAAGTCTATGCCTCAATGGATTAACGGAAAAGTGAGTGATCATGGTGATTATGACGAAATAAATTATACCCCACCACTGTGAACGATCTCGTAGTAGATTTTTTCAAGCTCGGCCTTGTGTTCGGTTTCTTCGTCGGCCAGGTACTTGAACAAATCCTGGATCGGTCCTGCCGGTGCGGTTTTGGACAGGGCGGAGTATTGCTCCATAGCCGCATGTTCGCGTCCCATGGCGTATTGCAAAACGGCCTGGTCATCGGGGTTTTCCCCGAGGTCGGGCAGGTGGATGCAATCGGAAAATTTACCGT
>JANTFY010000026.1 GCA_024763185.1 Gammaproteobacteria bacterium
CAGGGTGAAGCTACTGGTAGTCAGCGTGCTTGCAATCATCGGGTCATCAAAGGTGATTTCGATCGTGGTATTGGCTACCACATCAGCATTTCCATCGGTGGGGGTTACCGCAGTGGCGACAGGTGCACTGTCTCCACTTTGCATCTCGCTGAAATTACTGATGCCGTCGTTGTCGTCATCATAGTTGCTATAGACCGCTTCAAAATCAGCATTACTAAAAGAAACCGGCGTAGAGCCTGAAGCGGAAACCGTGCCCTGTTTTGTGACCTCGGCAATGGTGACCGGATTGTTGGGGTCAGAGGTCAGGATATATTCAAGTATAAGGGTGAAATCGTGCGTACCTTCGGCAACGGTCAGGTCAATGCTTGCAGTATTACCGCTGATGGTCAGTTCTCTTCTGGTATCATTGTCGACTTGCACATAGGCACGGACGTTGCCGTTATCCGATAATCTCAAGGCTTCCAGGGAATCTGGCAGTTGAAAGCTGGTGGAATCCGCGTTTTGAACCTGAGAAGATGGATCAGAGCTACAACCCAATAAAAATGATGCTGAAAGGAAGTAAAAAATTACCCAAAACACACTTTTTTGTCCGCAAAACATATTCAAATCTCCTTAGAGCAATGACGCTATCGAATTTTTATCTGAAAATCCACGCCGAACTGGTTGTAATTATCAATTTTGACTGGTTTTATTCTATGAGAAAACAATACGCTCAGGCAGGTAATTTGTAAAGTTGAGAGTATGTTAAGCACCCAGAAAAATGTGAACCAGTCGTTAGTATTTTCAATAACTTTTAGTCGATCTGATAGCTAAACTTACCTTCCTCATCCACACCCACATGAATCTTTGAAATCTCTTCATTATCGGCCATGCGCGACAGGCATTCCGAGGCCATTTCCGGCAGCATGGTGCGGGTCAGAATGTTTTCGATATTACGCGCGCCGGTATCCACTTCCTGGCTTCTGGCGACGATGTGCAACATGACATCTTCATCGTAACTGAAATCCGCGCCGTAATGGTCGCGTACGCGTTTTTCGATGCGGTTCATGTTGATCTTGCTGATTTTGAGCAGGTCTTCGTCACCCAGTGGGTAATAAGGTATCAGAGTAGCGCGGCCGAGAAAGGCGGGTTTGAAGTATTTTAATAACTGGGGCCTGAAATTATCCAGCAGGACTTCGGGATCGGGCAATTCTTCGGATTGAGCGCACATCGCGCGGATGTGTTCTTCACCGGCGTTGGAGGTCATGATGATGATGGTGTTACGGAAATCGATGTCACGGCCTTCGCCATCCTTGATGGTGCCCTTGTCGAACACGTTGTAGAAAATGTCCTGTACGCCCATGTGTGCCTTTTCCATTTCATCCAGTAACACGATGCTGTAGGGCTTGCGTCGGACCGCTTCGGTCAGTACGCCACCTTCGCCGTAACCAACATAGCCGGGAGGAGATCCGAGCAACATGGACACCTTGTGCTCTTCCTTGAACTCTGACATGTTAATGGTGGTGATGTTATGTTCGCCGCCGTACAGCGCATCAGCCAGTGCCAGCGCAGATTCGGTTTTACCAACCCCACTGGGGCCCACCATGAAAAAGACACCGATGGGTTTGCGGGGGTCGGTCAAGCCGGCACGCGAGGTACGAATGGCCTGTGCGATGGCTTCGAGTGCATGCTTCTGACCGATAACACGCTGATTCAGGCGGTCCGCAAGGTCCATGATGGACTGGATTTCATCGGAGACCATTTTACCGACCGGGATACCGGTCCAGTTGGCAACGACTTCGGCAATGGCCTGTCCGTCCACATTAACCTGCATCATGGGATTGTCACCCTGAATGTCGACCAGTTCGCGCATTAATTGATGCAGGTCGGTTTTGATCTTGTCACGTTCTTCGTCTGCCAAAGGTTGCGCAGCATCGTCTTTTTTAGCTTCGTCTTCACTCAGGTTCTGGGCATGGAAATCTTCTTCGATTTTGCTTTGCAATTCGTGAATCTTTGAAACTTTTTCCTTTTCCTTTTCCCATTGTGCTTGCTGTGTTTCAAGGTCCGCTTCTAACCGGGTTTTTTCTTCGACCAGCTCGGCAATGCGTTCATCACAGTTGCCGAGGGTGGCATTTTCGCGTTCCAGCGAGGTGATGTTGGTTTCGGTTTGGTCGATGCGGCGACGGGTGTTTTCGATGGCAGCCGGTGTGGCACTGAGACTGAGCGCCACCCGCGCACAAGCGGTATCGAGCAAGCTGACCGATTTGTCGGGTAGCTGGCGCGCGGTTATGTAACGACTGGACAGTTTCACCGAATCGACGATGGCTTCATCCATGATGCGTACCTTGTGGTGGTTGGACAACATGTTGGATATCGCTCGCATCATGTCGATGGCCTTGGGGATGTCGGGTTCCTCGATCTTGACGACCTGGAAACGACGCGTCAGCGCCGGATCACGTTCGAAGTATTTCTTGTACTCGGCCCAGGTGGTGGCCGCTATAGTCCGCAGTTCACCGCGCGCCAGTGCCGGCTTTAACAGGTTGGCAGCATCGCCCTGGCCTTCCTTGCCGCCGGCGCCGATCAGGGTATGGGCTTCATCGATGAACATGATAATCGGTTCGGGTGAGGCCTTGACCTCGGAGATGACCGATTTAAGTCGATTTTCAAACTCACCTTTGACACTGGCACCCGCCTGCAACAGGCCCAGGTCGAGGCTGAGCACAGTGACACCTTTTAATGGGGCCGGCACGTCACCGGAGGCAATGCGCATAGCGAAACCTTCCACCACAGCAGTTTTGCCGACACCGGCTTCACCGGTCAGGATGGGATTGTTCTGGCGGCGCCGGATCAGGATATCCACGATCTGGCGTACTTCTTCATCGCGTCCCAATACCGGGTCGATTTTGCCATTTTTGGCATCGCGGGTCAGGTTAATGGTGAACTTGTCCAGCGACGGGGTGCTGGTGGGTCCAGCCGGTGCCGCGCCGCCTGCCGAGGATGACGTATCGCCGACGCCCGCGCTCACCGACTCTGATGTACTGCCGACAATGCTGGGTAATACGGCACGGATCGACTCGGGCGCGATGGTTTTAAGTTCGCCACTGGTCACTTCGGTAGAGCGGCGCAAGTTGTCATCGAGTAATAAAGCCGCCAGCACGTGTGCCGAGGTGGCCTGGGGGTGGTTGTATTCAACCGAGGCCAGCAACCAGGCATTTTTAGCCAGGTCGACGACATTGGGGGACAGAGCGGGTGCGCGTGTATTGCCGGACTTGATTCTATCGAGTTCACGGTTGAGGTCGGCACTCAGTTTGCCGGGATTGATTTCGTATTTTTCGATCAACGCAGCAATGTCGCTATCCGGCAGTTCGAGTAACTTTAACAACCAGTGTTCGATTTCCACGTTGTAGTGGGTACGGCCAAGACATAATCCGGCAGCGCCTTCGAGCGCGGTACGACAGGATTCATTGAGTTTGCCTACCAGTGATTTCAGATCGATTGTAATCATAGTGCTGTCCCTTGGTTGTTTTGTTATTCGTGCTAATGAGTCTGTTAATATTTTCTGCTTTATTGCAAGCGGCTCGCCGAAACCGAAATATCCATGGTTTCACGGTCGTCAGAAAAATCAGCGGATTTTTTTGATAACCAGGTATTCCAGCCAATAATCGGTGGTGATTTTTTATTCAGTTGAATACGTTCCGGTATGTCGCTTTTTTTAATTCGAATAATAAATTCGTAATCGTTTTCCATGCCAACATACATTCTGACCAGTTCATTTAATGCCTTTAAGGTGGGTGTTCCCGGGGCAAACTGTGTCAATTGATGTTTGTTTAGTGGCCCCAGTATTATGTGTATTTTGCCCTGTGCGAACCAGCCTTTTTTACCCAGCATGACGGAACGTCCGAGGCAGACATTTCGGCCCTCAGGATTCTGCAGATCCGGTAGTTTTGTGCGTACGTCTTCTATCAGGTCCTGCCACTGGCCGACAAACTGTTCGATATCGACCGGGATGTTGAAATGTGCATGCAGTATTTGTTGCAAACCAGAGGCCGAACGGGTCTTCTGGGTGAGTAATCCGCTGTAGTAAAGCAGGGATTCGTCGCGGGTATACAGACGATCGGTCAGTGCCTCGGTGCCCAGGCCTATTAGCGACAGCAAGACTTGTGTGGCCGTGTCTTTTTTTTGTTTGCTGCCATTGAAGAGTTTATTTCTTTCGTATTGCAGCGGTAGTTTGTATTTGGCGGCAGCCTGTAAAAATAGTGACAGGGTGCGGTGGTTGAACAGGTTAAAAAAATGTTCCAGGGTGTGGTCTTTTTGTTTCTGGCGATTGAGTATGAGTTCGGTGTAGTGAAAGGGCAGTACACCCATGGAACCGGTCAGGCCCATCAGGTTGACAATGATATGCCATTGGGTGGTGCCGGCGCTGTTATCGCTGCGTTCGATCTGATCAATCTCGGAGGAGGGGAAGGCCAGAGACTGATGCGTCGAAAAGCGAATGGCTTCCGTTGACGGGGGTGTGAAGCGGGCCACGGCATTGCTGGCGATGCTGGATTGTGCGGTTTCTTTTTCACGCACGGCCGAACGTTCCAGCAGGCGCACGGCCTGCAGGAAGGGGTACTCGTAGGGCGCTTCGGCGACCTTACGAGTTATAGAAGTATTTTTTCGCCAGCCCTGGGAGGACATTTTTTCAGATAACCTTCTTTGCTTTTTAATTTAACCAGTACGCGGGTAAAGGAATTGATGGAGCTGTACAAGGCGAAAAACCGTTCCAGTACCGTCGCAAATAAATAACTGCTGCTGCCGGCCAGTTGTGAATCATCCAGTTCTATTTCGACTTCTAGGCCTCGACATAAGGTGGCGCGACCATCTATCGTCAGGGGGGCGCTGATGGCGCGGGTATTGACCTGGGCGATGGAGTCGATCTGGGCGCGATTGATGGATGAGTCCTTAAAGTCATACAGGCGTAAAATCTCTTTTAATGCGGTCGTGGCATCTTCACCACCGGTCAATGACAGGTGGTTGAGGCTTAAATGGGAGATCAAGCGCCAACGAGCATGATTGCGCAACGAGGGGCGTACCGTGGCCGTGGGTTGTGTCACACAACGTATTCGTTCACAGGGCGGCGCGCTATTCACACTTTGCAGGCGCGGTTGATCCTTGGTGAAGGGCAGTTTGGCCGGCAAGTCACGGTTACTGCAGGTCGACTCGATGATCAGGGTACGGTCATCCGGGTTATTGGGGTTGAAATACAGGTCGACCAGGCTGAGAAAAACATCGCTACCTTCGTCACGTGAATCTGCGCCCATTTTTGCAGGGCGTCGGTCGGTAAACCAGTAGGCATGGTTGTCCTGGTTTTGTTGTTCGTGGTTGGTTCCATACAATGGCAGGTAGGTTTCACGTTCGCCTGAGGATGACGTGGCGGTAACATGGTTGATTGAATAAACCTCGTAGCCGACCGGGCGCCTGGCATCGGGGGTAATTTGATATTCTGTGGCGGTATGATCGAGTTTTATCGGATCGACGCGGTGTTTGAATAAATTAATCGCAGGTACACAGCCCAACTGGAAGGTTTGCGCGGAGATATTATGTTCCAGTTCAACATCGGATTCATCCAGGTAGATGTAAAATTCAAGCCTGTCTTCTGCACCTTGTGGTATGCGTTCAGCAAAACCCTCGATGTCGATGAACATGAATTTTTCGGTAAAGGTGAAAAATTCGGTTAACAGGCGGTAACCCATAAAAGAAGATTCCGGGTAAGGCAGCAAACCCTCGTTAATATCAAACCCCACCGCCCGGATAATAGTGGGGCTCAGGCGTATCGGGTTGGTGTCGGTTTCAGAGGTGGCCAGCATAACGGCCTGGCATTTTTTGAGTAACAGCTCATACAAGGGATTGATATGTTGCGGTTGCCCCTTCAGGTAAAAACGAATCCGGTCCGGTTTTATCTCGCCAAAGCGGATGTCCTGGTTGAATGTTTGAAAAGACAGTTTCAATACCCCGCCACTGCCTTTGAACTGTTTCGAGCCGGGAGTGGTAAATGGCCGGCCGATGAGCTTGGCCTCGGTGAGGTTAAAAGGGTGTAATTCGGTATCGTAAATGGTCGTGAATCGGCATGTTTCTCCCTGAAACTGCTCGGTTTCCAGTAGGGTGTTTTTTTCAATCGGGTAAAGGTTATCCAGCTTTTCCCTGTCGGGCATAAACTGCACGATGGTCATCGACGGCAGGGGGCGCTGATAATGCGGGAAAAGCACTTCCAGAAGGGCATCGCTGAGTTCGGGGAAGTCGTCATCGAGCTTGTGTTGAATGCGTGCATTCAAATAGGCAAAGCTTTCAATCAGGCGGGAAACATGGGGGTCTTCAATGGTTTCGGCATTGATGCCCAGGCGACCGGCAATCTTGGGGTGCTCGTTGGCAAATTCAGCACCCAACTGGCGAATATAGGCAAGTTCCTTTTCGTAATAGGGCAGTAATTCGTCAGCCATGTCCAGCCTCTTCTACATTCACGGTGCGTGAAACGGGTTCAAGAACAGAGTCAAATACTACCACTTCAGGCGAAGGATCTGCATACAAAGTGGCATCGATCCTGAATCTCAAGGTACGGTCCTGAGAATCCGAATTTTCCAGGTAATTGACATTGACCGATTTAAACCGGGGTTCATATTCAATCAATAAAGTCTCCAGTTGCTCGATAAATTCTTTTTTACGGGCTTTGTCGGAAATGTTGACGGTCGCCAGGTCGGGCAGCCCATAGTTGAGCAGGGACTTTTTCAATTCATGGTATTCTTCAGCGGGCTCTACGATGCGTAGGCGCGTGTTTAACAGGTTTTCAAGGTCGCGGCGCACACTGGTACGTAATTCCTTTAATTTCTGGTGTTGATCCTTATCCGCTTCCATAGTGTTTGCTGGATCATTATCCAGCAAGCGGTCCAATATGGAGGGGCGAAGTTTTTTCTTTTTGTCGACTCTAGCCATATTTTTTAAATTTATTCAGTTCAGGCCGATTGGGCGAGTTCCGTAACCAGTTCCAGTTCCGAGACCATATGATCGAGTTGATAATGTGGACGCAGATGGATGACGCACACGAAATCCCCGGGTTTTTCCGGATGGTCTTTTACTTTAACAGAGGCCTCCCTGAGTGGGTAGCGAGCCTGTTCCTCCCACTCAAGATCATCCCGTCCGGTGGTGTATTTGAACAACCAGTCGCGTAAAAAAGATTCGCATTCCGCAGCCGTGATAAAGGAACCGACCTTGTCGCGTATGATCACTTTGATGTAGTGCGCCACCCTGGAGCCGCATAAAACATGCTGTAACATGGCCGAGAGCCTGGCGTTGATTTCGCCCTCCCTGCTCGACATGCGTTCGGGTTTGCGTACCGATTGATTACTATAAAAGGCCGCAAATGGGGTGTCGTAACACTGGCATAAGGGTATCAATCCGAGATCGCTCAGTTCGCGTTCTTTTATATCGGTAATGATGACATCGGTTAGTGGCTTAAATGCGATTTCCTCGCTATCTGTATCGAAGCTGTCACAGGGTAGGGTAGTCAACAGGCCGCCGCCAATCTGGTTGCGTGGCACGCCGCGGATGTGACCAAACCAGCCCACATTGGAAAACTCGCGGATCAGGATAGCAGCAAACGCATAAGCGGCATTGCCCCAGCAATAGTTTTCACGCCCATGGCTGCCACATTGTTCCTGGAAAAACAGGCCTTTAAAACTGCCAGGTGTACGTCGATAGGGCAACCTCATTAAAACATGGGGCAGGGTCAGGCCAATAAACTGGGCTTCGGGACGAGCCCTGAAAGCGCGCCATTTGATGTATTCTTTCTGTGCGAAAACACTGTGCAGATTAATCGGGTGAGCGAGGGTGGCATAATCATCAAGACCAAATAATTCAGGGGCTGCAGCAGTCACAAAAGGCGCAAAGGCAGCGGCTGCCACCTGTGAAATACCTTCCAGTGTGACCAGGTCATCCTGTTTGTGCGTGGCTGAAACTTTATGACTGATTTCATAATCACCGATTAAGACGCCGTAGGGTTCTCCGCCCGGTGTGCCATATTCCTCGTTGTATATTTTTTTAAACAGTTGGCTCTGGTCGAATTCCAGCGCGCGCGAAATGTCCTTGGCAACCTCCTTCCAGCTGATATCCAGCACCCGGATTTTAATGTTCTTTATGCCATCGGACTGTACTGCCAGGTACCACAGGCCACGCCAGGAGCCTTCCAGCCGCTGAAACTTATCATGGTGGATAATGGCATTAATCTGGTCATTGATGAGGTGGTCGATATCGGCAATTGAGCGTTCGATGGCGTAAACGATGTCATCGCCGGACTTGATATTTTTTTGGGGAGTGTATTCTGATAACCAGTAGGCCAGCGCTTTTACCGTATCGGTTTCTTCTAAAAACTGTTGACTGCTGGTGATATAGGATGATCGGTCGCAGAGTTCATCGAGTTTTTGGCTGGCGGCTGGCTGCATGTCCTTGGGTCAGTTTTATGATGATTCCATCATACATCAAATTCTCAACTCTATGGTGATAAGCAGCAAACTGTTAAAGGAATATTCCTTAATCTAGATGGCTTTTCAGCGTTGAATCTATCAATGGGTAAGTAAAACCGCCCCTAATAGGGGCGGTTGAAAGAGCAAGGTTTAGCCGGCCTTGGGGATGCTAGCGACCATGCGCATGGATGCACTGAGTTCTTCCATTTGCAACCAGGGGCGCAGGTAGGCAATGGCGTTGTAAACACCGGGTTGGCCGGGTGATTCCTTGACCTCGATGCTCGCTTCTGCCAGCGGAAAACGCGCTTTCATTTCAGCACTGGCACCGGGACTGGCATTGACGTAATTGGATATCCAGTTATTCAGCCATTCTTCGGCATCACTGGCTTCCATAAAAGAGCCGATCTTGTCACGTGCCATGACCTTGAGAAAATGCGCAATACGGGATGTCGCCATGATGTAGGGCAGGCGGGCCGAGATTTCCGCATTGGCCGTGGCCGAAGGATCGTCATATTTTTTCGGTTTTTGCGTGGTTTGGGCGCCAAAGAATACCGCGTAATCGGTGTTTTTGTAGTGGCACAGTGGTAGAAATCCCAGTTTGCTGAGTTCCGCTTCGCGGCGATCGGTAATACCGATTTCTGTCGGACACTTCTGGTCGGTGTCGCCATCGTCACTGATAAAGGTATGGCTGGGCAGTCCTTCGACCTTGCCACCGCCCTCAGCTCCGCGAATACTGGTGCACCAACCGTATTCGGCATGTGATTTTGTCAGCGTGGTGCCCATGGCGTAGGCTGCATTCATCCAGCAATATTCGTTGTGCTGGCTTTCCAGCTGCCTTCCTGCGCTGTCCAGAGCGGCTTCTTCAAAATCAAATTCTTCAACGGCCTTGGTATCCCGGCCATAAGGCAGGCGGGCCAGTACTCTGGGCATGGTCAGGGTGACAAAACGGGAATCTTCGCTGTCGCGAAAACTGCGCCACTTGATGTACTCGGCGGAATCGAAGATTTTTTCCAGGTCTCTGGGCTTGGACAGTTCGGTAAAGCTGTCGAAGCCGAACATTTTGGGATCGGCCGCGGAGATGAACGGACAGAATCCGGCTGCGGCAACGTTGGACATGCTGGTCAGCATGTCCAGGTCGGCCGGGTGACCGGAAAATTCAAAATCGCCGATCAGGGCCGTATAGGGTTCGCCACCGGCGGTACCGAATTCGCTTTCGTAGATTTTTTTGAAGATCTGGCTCTGGTCGAATTCGACTGCTTTTTCAAGGTCTTTGCTCAGTTCCTTTTTGCTGATATTCAGCATACGGATTTTCAAGTCCGTACTGGTTTCGGAATTCATGATCAAATGATTCAACCCGCGCCAGGAGCCTTCCAGTTTCTGGAATTTTTCGTGGTGCATGATGGCAGACAGCTGCTTGGACATGATGCGGTCAATTTCAGAAATGGCTTTGTTGATGGTGACGGTGAGGTTTTTATCCCATTTGACCGTGCCTTCCATCGCCTCGCGGGTCAGGTTTTTTAATAATGCTTCGGTTTCATCACGCGAGGTTTGCTTGGTGGCCGAAATGGCCTGCTCCAGAAAACTGACTTCTTCCTGTGCTTCGGCTTCGGCCGCTCCTGATTGCTGTTCTGTTTCAGCCATTATTCATCACCTTCTTTTTTATCTTCATCGGATCCCAATTCACCCTGTAGTGCTTCCAGGGCATCGGTACTGCTCAGTACTTCTTCGAGCAGGTTTTCCAGTTCTTCCGAGCGGTCAGCCTTGGTCAGCAGGTCGCGTAGTTTATTACGCGTTTCCATCAGTTTTTTCAGTGGATCGACCTTTTCCACGATGTTTTGCGGTTCGAAATCTTCCATGTTTTTAAAATCCAGGTCCACAGACATTTCGCTGCCATCGCCTTCCAGGGTGTTTTCAACTTTCATGTTGACCTGGGGATTGATATTGTTCATCACTTCATTGAAGTTATCGCGATCAATCTGGGAAAACTTGCGGTCTTTCAGGGCTTTTTTATTCTCCGTGTTATCACCGGAATAATCGCCCATTACGCCCATGACGAAAGGCAGTTCTTTTTCCTGCACGGCGCCATTGGTTTCTACGTCATACGTAATGTGTACCCGGGGTTTCCTTACGCGTTTTAATTTGTCATGTATGCTGTCTGACATGGCTTGTCCTCTTGGTTATGTCATCTATTCTCGGTTGGATAACGTTGTTTAATATTCATCTTCGGTTTTAATACCGGTCAGTGACCCATAAACTTCTCTGGCCGATGAGTCTGGGATTAACTCTTTCATTAACTCATCCAGAGGCATATCTCCCCATTTAACGGCTCGTTCGATTATATATGAGATGGGTGAGTGTGGTTCGGTTTTGCGGAAAAATTCAGCGATTTCAGTGAGTTTCCTGAAAGCGTCCGCCCTGGAGTTTACCGGACCAGCGGAGGGTGTCGCGGTTCCTGCCGTGCTCTCACTTGCATTCATGGTATTTTCATCCTCAGGGTTTTCGGCACTATCGGTGTCCTGTTCCGGTGCAGGAAATTTGTATTTACCGAGGTGTTTGATAGCACCGAGTATGTCTTCCAGGATATTAATAATGTTACTGCTGGGGGGAGAATCAGATATACCGCAATATTCGTCCAGTAACCGGCTGCTTGCACGATAGGATTCAATCGCTTCAGTCAGGTCATCGCGCATGTTGATAAAAAAGCTGTCGCTGGAATCTGCGACGGCCTGTTCAACATCGGCCTTGCTAAAGCCAAGTTTGGATGCCTTGGCCATTCTGGCTTCATCTTCGATGATTTTTTCAACATCAAGCGCCTGTTGGTATTTCCAGAAATTAAACGGTCCGGGTTCGTGTCCCTGGGTGATATCGACATTCCTGATCGGGGCAATTAAAACGCCTTCCGCTCCTTCGCCATTCAAGCCGGTAAGTGAGGCCACGCGGGTTTCCATGCCGTCTTCGTCGGGCAGCGGGTACAAGTGATCCCAATATTGTTCGATCAGGCCATGGATGAGTTTAAAACCGTCGCGTAATCCCTGAAATCCGTAGCGACGTATCAGGGCCTCGGTATACCAGCTGGCAACCTCCAGATCTTTGGTCTTGTGCTGTAAAATGTCCGGTGTCAGTTCGGTGATTTTTCGCCACTGTTCATCGGCTTCGCTGTTGTCGCTGTCAAACAGGTGGTTACGCTCGGCGGCGCGGGCGGCATTTCGCGCATCTTTGAGGGAATAATAGGCAGAAGTCGGAGAGGGGTCTTCCCGGATGTCTTCACCTGCCGGATTATCTTCAGAAATCGGTGCTAGCAGATCTTCCAGCGGTATGATTTGTTCGGAGGCCATTTATTATTGTTCCTTCGCGATCTTGAGTTTAGTTGGCAAAGCCTGGTGTCTGTATGCGATTGGCACTTCTTCAGTTCCCTATTTATAAGGTATTGAATAACCCATGTAAAGCAACATAGTCAAATAGGAGTCTGGATAGTAAATAATATTTAACAAATCGATTGATACACTTGGAACCTTAGTTATCTATAGGTAAAATTTATAACCTTAGTTTAGATATTTCGGCTTAAACAGTGTGATCGCGTTTTGGCTTACTAGATAGACGGTTGACCTGATGATTATATTAACGATGGAATAAACAGGTTTTTTTTGATCTGCTCAATGATAAAGTAGTCAGGACAAAGTGTATTCTTTGTCTCTGAAACCGGCTTGAAGTTACGGGTTCATAATTTTAAATTAATAAAGCTTCTATCAATCGGGTCGTTATTGATTATCAACCAGACAGATCGAAACCAGGTATCAGGATGATGTATTAATGTCATTATTAATCAGTATTACAAAAGCACCGGATTCCGTGGCGGTGTTTGAAACCAGCAAAACGATCACCAGTGAGGGCGGATCTATTGGCCGGGGTCAAAAAAATAGCTGGGTATTGGAGGATCCGGAACGCTTTCTATCTTCCAGGCACTGTGAATTTAGCTATGAAAACGGTCAGTTTTTCATCACTGATTTAAGTACCAATGGTACTTTTTATAATGGTTCACCTGATCCAATGGGCAAGGGCAGCAAGTTGCCCGTTAACGACCAGGATACCTTTATCGTGGGTGACTACGAATTTTCCATCAAGGTGGTGGAGGATTCGGATCAACCCGCAATGACGGACGAATTTGCCGCCAGCCCGTTTGGGAGTCCTCTGATGGATACCTCACCGGAGCCTTTATCCAGCCCTTTTGCCAGTGGTCATGTGTCGAGTTCTGACTCCTTGTTTGGAGATGCTGCGGTAGAAACAGATCCTCTTGCCGCGCTGGATAAAGCGCGTGGCAGTAGGGATCCGCTGGCTGCCGGTGCTGACAGCAATCAGGGAGTTGATCCTTTCGCAATACCGACACAGCCGGATCAGGCCGATCCGCTCAATCAACAGATTTCTTGGCCCGACGCAGTGCCTGATCCCAGCCTGTCGGTTGCTGAACCAGCAGGTGGCGCCATACCGGATGACTGGGATGATGATTTTCTTTCAACCCCAGCGTCCGCGCCTAAACCAGCCCCTGGCTTTGCCAAAGCGCCAGCCTTTGAACAGCCGCAACCCGCGCTTACCCCACAACCGTCCCGACCAGGCCCCGGCCTGGGTAGCACTGGTTCCAGTGACTTTGGTGCCTCTGACCGAGTGCAGGAGCTGGAGCAGAAAAATGCAGAACTGGAGGCCGAACTGGAGGTGTTAAGACATCAGTTGGTCGCGCAAAAACGGGGTGTTCGACATAATATTACAGTTGATACTACCCTGATCGACGCTTTAGGGTTTGAGAATAAAAACCTGGTAGACGCCCAGATTACCCAGATCAATCGCCTGGCCGGTGAAGTATTGCGCGAGATGATTCGTGGGTTGATGCAGGTGCTGGGTTCGCGCAGTTCCATTAAAAACGAATTTCGTATGAACGTGACCACGATCCAGCCGGTGGAGAACAACCCGTTAAAATTTTCTGCCAATGTTGATGACGCGCTGGAAAATATGTTTTTAAAACAGGGTAAGACATTTAAGGAGCCCATTGAGGCGGTCAGAGAAGGGTTTGAAGGTGTCGCGGAACATCAGGTTGCCATCGTGGCAGGCATCCGGGAAGCCTTCCGCGCTGTCATCGAGCGTTTTGACCCGGTATTGCTGGAAGAGCGTTTTATCAAGCAACAAAAAGGCGGCCTTATGTTGGGTAGCCAGAAGTCCAGAAACTGGGAAGCCTATGTGGATTATTATAATGAGCTGGTCGGTGATATCGACAAGTCATTCCAGTATCTGTACGGGGATGGATTTGTCAGGGCCTATGAAGACCAGCTGCAAAAGCTCGCTATTTCCAGAAAGTCAAAAAAGTTTAAAGGGTAAATGGACCATTTATGAAATGTGTTAAAAGCGTAAAATTATTAAGTGCTTTCCTGCTGGCATTTATGGTATTGGGCTGTCAGTCCAGCAAGAGTACCGTGGGCGGTTATCTGAATCTGGATACGGATTTGAAAGTTGAATTTATCGCTGAATCCGATACCAATCCGGATGATCTCGATACTCCGTCCCCTTTGTTTGTGCGGATGTATGAATTGAAAACGGATAAATCGATGATGAAGGCGGATTTCCTGGGTATCTATGAACAGGATAAAAAAATCCTCGGCGCGGATCTGGTGGCCACGCATCGTTTAAAACCGTTAAAACCGGGTGAAGTCCGAACCGAACAGTTTGTGCTCAAAAAGGAGACGCGGTTTGTCGGTTTTTATGCAGAATTCTCCAAATTTCGTGAATCAAAATTCAAGCTGATCGTGCCCGTGGTAGCTAATAATGTATTCAGGAACTCGGCAACGATTCGAGTGAGTGCTAATCAGTTGATTTTAGACAAATGATTTCCCGGGTGTCGCTCTTATGTAAGAAAAAAATCTGGGGATTTTTTTAAAAAATGTACAACTACGGGCCCATATTATGTCCTTAAACAGCAAGGTCGTCTGGTCAGAAGGCATGTTTCTGAATCCACAGCATTTTCAGCAACAGGAGCGGTATTTTGAAAGCCTGGTTGATGGCAAGTGTGCCGCGTTTGGAGCTTATGGTTGGGGTCTGCAGGATTTTGAGATAGATCAGCAGTTGCTGAAACTGGGGAAAATATCTGTGCTACGAGCCAAAGGTGTTTTTCCCGATGGTACGCCGTTTGATTTTCCCCACGTGGATGATCCACCCCCGGTCTTCGAAGTGCCGGAAAACACCCATGACTGTGTTGTTTATCTCGCCGTTCCGGTGCGCCGTCCGGGTGCCGTAGATGTAATCTCGGTGGATAATACGCAAAGTCTTGCGCGCTATTTCAGTTTTGAGCAAAGTATCCGAGATGTATCGAATGATTCGGGGGATAGCGTAGACCTTGATGTCGGTAAACTGCACCTGCGATTGTTGCCGGAAACGGATGATTTGAGCGGTTATGCCTGTATCGGTTTATTGCGTATTTCGGAATCCCGCGACGATAAAAATATTCTGCTCGATGAGGATTACATTGCCAGCTGCCTGGACTGTAAAAAATCACCCAGGCTGACAGGGTATCTGTCTGAACTGACCGGACTGTTACACCATCGCGCCGAGGCTATTGCCGGACGTCTGGCCGATGCGAATCGCGGTGGTACCGCAGAAGTTGCAGACTACATGATGTTGCAGTTAATCAATCGACTGGAACCCATGGCCAACCACATGGCCAGCATGAATGGATTGCACCCTGTCGACCTGTTTGCCGAATCCGTGCAAATGGTAGGCGAGTTATCCACCTTTGTGGCCAAAAACAAGCGGCCTCCCGAATTTCCTCACTACCTGCATGATGATTTACAGGCCAGCTTTACACCGGTAATCAGTGCGTTAAGAAACAGTCTCAGTGCGGTTTATGAACAGTCTGCGGTATCGCTCAAACTGGTCGAGAAAAAATATGGTATTCGAGTGGCAGAAATTGCCGATCGAACATTAATCGGTACGGCTACATTCGTGCTTTCAGCCAGGGCCGATATTGCTGAAGATGCCTTGAGGCTGCATTTGCCGGCACAGATTAAAGTGGGCCCGGTTGAACGTATTCGCCAGTTGGTCAATGCGGCAATGCCGGGTATTGCCCTGAAACCTTTACCGGTAGCGCCAAGACAGATCCCGTATCATTCCGGATATGCCTATTTTCAACTCGATCCACAAAGTGATTTCTGGAACGAATTGAAACAATCCGGCGGTTTTGCGATACACGTGGGCGGGGATTTTCCTGGCCTTGAACTCGAGTTTTGGGCCATTCGACAATAAATTAACTGACTTCTACTGTGCAGCCACTGTCGTCAGATGAAAAGGAGTGATTAATGTCATCAAAGAAGAAGGACAAAACCGTATTCCGTGAACCCTCGGTCAGTTCTGATCGAACTGTCATCAGGCCCTCGCCAGGGCGCAGAGGGGGTGGAGCGCCATCGTCTCCCGCCATGTCTCAGCCTGCCCGCAGCCCGGTGCAGCCACCACCGGCGACCCGCAATGTTCAATACCAGGCAGATGTGCAAAGTCATCCGGTCGGCGATACCTCCTATTTTAAAACCAGCCGAGGATTAAACC
>JANTFY010000027.1 GCA_024763185.1 Gammaproteobacteria bacterium
CCACCACCCGGGTTGCTGCCGGCAACACGAGCATCAACGGATTCGGACTGGTTTGCATAGGCCCGGGTTATCACCCCTCTCTTTACAACCTTTTTCCGTATTCATTCATGACAAATTGATCCAGGTTGTTATCGATTGTTGTATTTGGCCCTATACTGTTCGCCTTTTTTAGGTTCGGTTGAAAACATGACAATAATAAAACTAAGACGATCATTTTTTTCTATTCTACTACTGGCATTGTCCGCTTCTGCTGCAGCTACAGAAACCGTTACCATTACTCTTGAGTTTGAGCCTGATCTGAATAATGGCCGGCACATTTATCAAACCTGTGCAACCTGCCATTTACCTGAGGGCTGGGGCGATGACGAAGGGACCTATCCGCAGATTGCCGGCCAGTTACAGAATGTTTTAATCAAGCAACTGCTGGATATCCGTAGCGGTGAACGTGATAACCCGTTGATGTATCCTTTCGTACAGAAACGCACCCTGGGCGGCTATCAGGATATGGCAGACGTTGTCGCTTATATCGCCACTCTGCCCATGCACCCGAAACATAAACAAGGCCCCTGGCGGGATTATTCCGATGAATACAAACAGGGCAAGGCATTATATACCGCCAATTGTTCAGCCTGTCATGGTAGCGAAGGCGAAGGCAACAATACAGCCAGCATTCCAAAACTGTACGGCCAGCATTACCCTTATCTCAAGCGCCAGCTGCTGGACATAAAGGCCGGTCATCGCCAGGCCTCAGCGGGTATGAAAGCAATGGTTGATCCCTTGTCACGCAAGCAACTTGAAATGACCATCAACTATGTCTCTTATCTGCCGGTACCGGAAAACGAGAAGGCTCCATCTCTCAACTGGCGCAATACAGACTTTTTATAGGGCCTGTTAACACTAATTGAAAACTCACGTTGCCATCCCAAAAAGGAGCCGGCAAGGCAGGAAGAGAGAGATTTGGTGACTCCAAATGAACAACGAGTAACGTCGCATGGCCCCCTGTATCGATAATGGGGGGTACAATCCGAAGGGACGGGGTCATTTTTCCGCAGGACAGCGTTATATTTCGCTCATGTACGAACAGTACACAGCGCTCAATACGCCTTGCTCTACAAAAAGATGGCCTGCGTCGTGTATTTTAATTAGTGTTAATAGGCCCTGAGGAGTTTGCACATGACCAGAAAAATCAACCGACGACAATTTATCCAAAGTTCAGTCGCCGCCACTGCGGCTCCTTTAGCCGGCTTTGCATCAGGTGCGGCGGCATATGAATCCAGCGCCCCGACTGTTTCCAGATACCTGTCACCAGCACCACTACCAAAAGCTAAGGGCCCGCGCATTGTTATTGTCGGCGGTGGCTGGTCCGGCCTGACGATGGCGAAATACCTGAAAAAATATTCCCCCGGTTTCGATGTGCTGCTGCTGGATAAAAATGATCACTTTGTATCCTGTCCTGTCAGTAACAGCTGGCTGGCCGACCAGGTCAATCTGGATTTTCTGTCGCACAGTTATATTGAGGCGGCACAGAATAATGGCTACCTCTTTTTGCATGGCAGCGCCATTGATCTTGACCGTGGCAGTAAAACCCTGGTGACCACCTTGGGCAGTATAAAATATGACTACCTGGTGCTGGCGCCTGGCATTGATTATGACTACAAGAAAATTGGCGTGGAAGACCCTCAGGATGAATACACCCTGCGCATGAATTTCCCGGCCGGTTTCAACGATGCATCGGAACTCATTGCCATCAAACACAAGTTGCAGAACTTTACGGGTGGCACCCTGGCAATGACCGTGCCCAGCGGTAATTATCGCTGCATGGCGGCTCCCTATGAGCGTGCCTGTATGGCGGCGGCGATCATGAAGAAAAACAGTATTCGCGGAAAAATCCTGCTGCTGGACATGAATCCGGATATCCGCATCAAGGCTGAGGGGTTCAAACGTGCTTTCAGTGAGTATTACGCCGATATTATTCAGTATGAAGCGAGTGCCGAAATCAGCTCAGTCAATCTCGAGTCGCGCGAGCTTGAAACCGACTTTGACAATTACGGGTTTGATGATGCCATCATCTATCCGCCAATTAGGGCGTCCCGTCTGATCGAGAGTTTTGGGCTCAGTAACGAGCATAGCCTGCAGAAGGAAGCCGCTATCGATCCGTTCAAGTATCACCTGCTGGATGACGAACATGTCTATGTCACCGGAGATTCACGCTCGCAACCGTTTTCCAAAAGTGGCAACACTGCTCATTCCGAAGCCAAGTATGTCGCCGAAGTGATCTCTGCTCACGCCAAAGGACAGGAGATAGACTGGAGAAGCCCGCAGACAATGTGCTTTTCCGGGGTCAACATAGACCCCCTGCAATCGATGAGCATCATTGCTTTTTACCAATACGATGAAATAGAAAAAAGCTTTGCCTTTGACCGGGTTCATCTATCGGAAAAATGGAACAGCCGCTCAGGGCAGGCCGGGTTGGCCTGGGCAGAAGGCATGTATCGAGATATGTTTTACAGTAAAAACTCCAGTACTGTATCGAAATCATAGAGTCGCGCGCTGATTCTCAATGTGCACTTTCACATGCTGTTTCTGGATGGCGTTTACACCACACCCTGAGGCAAAAGCCAATTTCATGGTGATAACGTGCCAGATCATCAGGAAATGGTGGAACTGGTGCATACCATCAGCCACCGGTTTGCCGGATTGCTGGTGCGGGGGAGTGAATAGATAACTGTCAGTACGACCTGGCTAAGAATGCTTAAAAGCGAGCGGGTTACGCTTACGCTAGTACAGAACCAATAAAAAAGTGCCCTTGATGCAAAGTATATTCATTAATATTAGGGTTTTATGAAGTTAAGCATCATAGCAAGTGGATGTGATTCCACTTTCCCGTAGATATCCGCGTGGCAGTACCCGTACCCTGGTACAAGCCAGAAAAGACTGAAATGGGTCGTGAGCTGGAATAATACCTGCACACTATCAGGCAATCGATCAAGTTCCCGTGCTCGCTGCCAGGCTTGACAGTGAATGAAATCAGGCAAAACCGGCCGGCGATTTACGACATCATCAAACCGGCACTGGAGCGCTGGCCTTGACTATGGGCTGCGGTTTTATTGGGCCAACGCTGAGATTTTTTCCAGCAACTTCGAATCGGCCCAGTCAACACCACCAAACAGGGTGTAACGAATATTGCCCTGCGGGTCGATGATGAAATTGGAAGGTACCGCGAAGACTTTCCAGTCCTGAATGCTTTTACCCGATTCATCCAGCAGAATGGTAAATTCGGGCTTGACCTGATCGACAAATTTTTTGACATCGGCCTCGCCTTCACCCATGTCGATGGCCAAAATCTTGAAGGGTACGCCCTCTTTTTCCAGCTGCTTGGTCATTTTATTCATGGTCGGCATTTCCTTGCGGCAAGGGCCGCAATAGGTCGCCCAGAATTGCACAAGCACCACCTTGCCCTTGTTGGCATCCAGAGTATGCGTGTTGCCCTGCAAATCCTTCAGCATTAAAGGGGGTGGAGTCGGGTTGCCGCTGAAAGGCTTTAGCGATGTGGCCTGGGCGGCCACACTGAAAGTCAACAGCAGCGCAAGCGTGATAATTCTTTTGATCATTGTTCGTATTCCTGAATATAAAATAAACTGACCTTGATGAGCCCCGCCATCTGCGAGGTCACGACTTCTTCAGTGCGGTTCTTGTCTTTGCCCGAAAACAGATGCCCGCGTATCTGTGGAATCACCTTGGTAATGACCTGGCTACCGCCTTTTTTCAAGGCTTGACGCAACGGGGTCAAGCCCCATCGATTCGGCGTATGCCCACCTTCAAGCAGCATGATCGGCAAGCGGGTCGTTCCGACTGAATCAGCATACCGGGGCGGTTTGCCCGGTTCTGGCTCTCCCTTGAATAATCGAGGAAAAATCAACACCGCTCCGGCCAGCGGCTGCTCGTGGGTTTTCTCCCAATCGGCCGCTGCTCGCAGTAATACCCTGGCATAAGGGCCGCTCGCAATCAGGTATACCTTTTTGCCTGTGTCTACCGCAGATTCAATCACCTGCAACAGGGCCTGGTCAGGGATCTCACTCAGGCTGCCGCGCAGATTGGGCAGCATGTAAGCGCTGAGCATATCCGGCATCCACACCTCGACACCGTCTTCGGCCAACGACCTGGCCGTTTTCTCTTCGATGGCATTGAGGCCTTCGTCACAGGGGAATCCCAGCAGCAGGCGGTCACCATCGGCTTCAAATACGCGCACTTCCAGCTCAGCGTCAGGTATATCGACGATCTGGACAGACTTCGCCCAAAGCGGCAAATTGAAGGTGGCCATCATCAGTAAAAAAAGCAGTTGTTTCGGATAACGCATCGAGTTGCACCATCTCCCGTAAAAATTGACTCAGATCAGTCGTGGCTGGTATCTATGATCAACCAGTCACTTATATATTGATATTCTAATATTACTGAAAGAAAATGTAATTGACACAGATTAGTTTTGCTTAAACCCAACATCCACCTAAATCATAAAATAATCATGAAAAAAACCTGCACCCGACTGATAATCGCTGTATGCGGATTGTTGTTGATGACCCATGCCAGCGCCAACGATGATTTGACTAAAGCCATGCGTCTTGTCCCGAACCTCGCCAATGGCAAGCATATCTTCCGCCTTTGCGCCAATTGTCACATGGACAATGGCTGGGGCAAGATCAATGGCAGTTTCCCGGTCATTGCCGGGCAACACCGCAACGTATTGATCAAACAGCTCGAGGATATTCGCCTGAAAAACCGCCACAATCCCACTATGTTCCCGTTCACCGAACCGGGTACCATCGGTGGCTTGCAGGGCATTGCCGATGTCACCGCCTATATCGCCACCCTGCCGGCCGATCCTTCACCGGGCCAGGGGACCGGTGAGCATATCCAGCAGGGAGAAACCATTTTCAAACAACGCTGCCAGAGCTGTCATGGAGCCCAAGCGGAAGGCAACAATGAAGCCTTTTTTCCCCGGCTCAAGGGGCAACACTATGCCTATCTGCTGCGCCAACTGGAATGGATTCAAAGTGGTTATCGCAAAAATGTGAACCCGGCCATGATTGAACAGGTCAAACACTTGTCGCCTGAAGACCTCGCAGCGGTGGCGGATTATCTGTCGCGATTGTAAGCCTGTTTTTAAGAAAGCCTTTGGCTATAAAGTCATTGGGCTTTACCTAAAGAGGAAGTAATAGAGAATAATTAAAAATACGGGCCCGAAACTGGGCCCGCATTTGCAGGCAGGTTAAGCGGCCAGTTCTTTTTTACAGAAGTACCAGTCAGTACATTCGTATCCTTCCGATTCACGTGCCGCCGCCGCATCCATGTCGGCTGGCGGAGGTACAATGACCTTGTCACCGGGTTGCCAGCCTTCCGGAGTTGCGATCTTGTGGGCATCGGAAGTCTGCAGGGCCTTGATCAGACGCAGGAATTCCGGAATCGAACGACCATTGGTCATCGGGTAGTACACCATCGCACGCAAAATACCTTCAGGATCGATGATAAAGGTCGCACGCACCGCCGAGGTATCCGCTGCATCCGGGTGGATCATGCCGTAAGACTTGGCCACCTTCATCGACAGGTCTTCGATAATCGGGAACGGGATTTCCACACCGAATTTCTCCTTGATGTTTTTTACCCAGGCTACATGGCTGTAGTAACTGTCGATAGACAGGCCCAGCAGTTCGGTATCGACCGCCTGGAATTCATCGTGATGTTTGGCGAAAGCCATAAATTCGGTGGTACAAACCGGGGTGAAGTCTGCCGGGTGCGAGAACAGTACCAGCCACTTGCCGCGATAGTCCTCCAGTGTTTTTGTACCGTGCGTGGTTCGTGCCTGGAATGCAGGTGCGGGTTCGTTAATGCGAGGCATTGAGAAGTTTTCTTCGTTCATCATTTAGCTCCAAAATAAACTGGTTAAAAAATTTTTGCCGCTACTTGTGCAGCTGGTAGGTGAATATTAGGGCACTGAGTGATTCAATTAAATTTAAATAAATTGATGTTTGGGTTCTATATTATTGAACATTGGTTTTTAGGGGAAATACCTCAGATGATGCCTCCTAAAAAGATTGGTTATGCACTGGTTGTTGAATGGGCGAAAATTTCTTTTGGCATAAATGATGCAGGTTGGATTTTATTCGTTTTTTTATATAGGCCAGACATTGGAAGATCCCAGGGGTAAAAAATTTCCCGGCAAGCCACGCGGGTCAGTCGAACTCATCAAGATCAATAAGATGTTCGAAGATAGTGTTGCTGTCGAAGACATAACCCTTAAGGTCGCCCCAGGTAGCTATTGCTGTCTTTTGGGTCCTTCCGGTTGTGGTAAAAGCACCACTTTACGCCTTATTGCCGGACATGAATCGGCCACCTCGGGACAGATTCTGATTGATAATCATGAAACGACTTTTGCACCGCCATCGCAACGTGGCACGGCAATGATGTTTCAAAACTATGCACTGTTTCCGCACATAAACTGCACCGATAATGTTGCATTTGCACTAAAGTTGCGCGGTGTTCCTAAATCCGAACGCAGAAAGCGTGCATTGGAGTTGCTTTCTCTGGTTCATATGCAGGACTATGGCGAGCGCATGCCTGACCAGTTGTCTGGAGGACAGCAGCAACGCGTGGCATTGGCCCGTGCTTTACAAAACGAACCCAGTGTGTTGCTGCTCGATGAGCCATTATCGGCCCTGGACCCATTTCTGCGTATTCAAATGCGGGCCGAGTTACGTCGCTTGCAAAAAGAGCTTGGTATTACTTTTATTCACGTCACTCATTCTCAGGAAGAGGCGCTCGCACTTGCTGACCAGGTCATCGTCATGTCGGATGGCAAGATTAGCCAGAGTGGCAGCGCACGGGATGTATTTCGCTTTCCAGACAATGAATTTGTTGCGCGTTTCATTGGTGGGCACAATGTTTTTGCTGGTGAATACCGGGAACACGATGAAGAAAAAATTTCACTATACGGGCCAGCCAAACAATCCTACCAGATACAAGGCCGGCTAGATGGAGGTTCTATACGACGCTGTCACTTTAGTGTGCGCACGGATCATATCTATATCTCACATGATGCTAACAACCTGGACAACGACAACCTGGTTAACTGCGAAGTAATCGACTCAGAGTATCACGGCGCATACGTCAAGCTAAATCTTCAGGTACTTGATGAAACTACCGAGTTCAATGCTCATATTCCCGATCATATTTTCATGGCAGAGAGTATACAGCCCGGTGATCGAGTGTGGGCCGGCTGGGATAGAAAGCATACCTGGTTACTGCATTCAACCTGACGCTATTTTCAAATCAATCCTCATAATCAAAACAGGAGCAAAAGCAAATGAAGCAAAAAGATAAGAGCATTACCAAGCCGGATACCGGTGCAAGCGACCAGGGGCGTCGAAAGTTTCTCAAGACGAGTACTGCGATTGCAACCGGCGTCGCCGCAGCAACAGGTGGTTTCCCCATGATCTGGGCACAGAATATCAAGAATGTGACCTTGCGACAGTTTGGTACCGGTGTATCCAATATCAACGCTATACCCGAACAGGTCAAGAAAGACCTGGGTTTCACCCTGGAAATGACAGCGCTGGATACCGATACCACTGCGCAACGTGTGGTCACGCAGCCCAAGTCGTTTGATATCGCAGACATCGAGTATTTCACGGTAAAGAAGGTCTGGGGGTCTGGCAATCTGCAACCTTTTGACGTCAGTAAGCTGAAAAACTACGACAAGATAGTAGGTATTTTCAAGAACGGAAAGTTGACCCCGACTTCGAAAATAGCTCAGGGTACCGCACCGCATACTGTCGGTTTTGTTGATTCACCTACATCAAAAACCTTCGCCACAACTGAAACCAACTGGTACACGCTGGTGCCAACAATCTATAACGCGGATACGCTGGGAATTCGTCCCGACCTGATAAAACGTCCGATCAGCAGCTGGACCGAATTGCTCAATAGCGAATTCAAGGGTAAGGCATCTATCCTCAATATTTCATCGATCGGTATCATGGATGCCGCGATGGTCTGTGAGGCCATGGGAGAGATCAAGTACGGCGACAAGGGCAACATGACCAAGGAAGAAATCGACAAGACCATGGCTATTTTTACCGAGGCCAAAAAAGACGGTCAGTTCCGCGCGTTCTGGAAGACCTTCGACGAGTCGGTCAACCTGATGGCTTCCGGCGAAGTGGTCATCCAGTCAATGTGGTCACCCGCAATCACCAAGGTACGCTCCATGGGTATCCCCTGCATTTACCAGCCATTGAAAGAGGGCTACCGCTCCTGGGGTGGTGGTCTCGGCCTGTCGCGAAATCTGTCCGGGCTGGAGCTTGATGCTGCTTACGAGTACATCAACTGGTACCTGTCCGGTTGGGTCGGTGGCTTGTTGATGCGTCAGGGTTACTATTCAGCCGCACCGGAAACTTCCAAGTTGTTCATGTCCGATGATGAATGGGGATTCTGGTTTGAAGGTAAGCCAGCCAAGAAAGACATCATCGATCCTTTTGGCAAGAAGCTCGAGTCTGCCGGCGCAGTGCGTGATGGCGGTTCGTTCTATGACCGGATGGGTGCGGTGGCTTGCTGGAATTCGGTTATGGATGAAAACCGATACATGGTGCGTAAGTGGAATGAGTTCATAGCGGCCTGATTCTGTTCTCTCCGATCGGGTACTCTTCTAGCCGGTCGGAGAATTTTCGCAGTTTTTATATCATGACACGCTACCTGCAAATCACACCTCTGCTACTGGTTCTGCTGCTGTTTTTCATTGGCCCGATATTGATTATTTTTATCGTTAGCTTCTGGGATTATAACGAATTCAGCCTGATCCCGGATTTCGTTTGGACCAACTACGCAGAGCTGTTTACCTCGAGCGTCACCTACACGATTTACCTGAATACCCTCAAGTTCACGCTGTTGACCTGGGTGTGTACGTTCGTGATTGGCTTCGCCGTGGCTTACTTCCTTGCATTCCATGTGCGCAGTTTGTCTTGGCAAATGGCCTTATTCCTGCTGTGTACAATTCCATTCCTGACCTCCAATATCATTCGTATGATTGCGTGGATTCCAGTGCTTGGCCGCCATGGGCTGGTAAATCAAGGTCTGTTGGGGGCGGGGGTTATAGATGAGCCATTGGAATGGCTGTTGTATTCTGATTTTGCGGTGGTGCTGGCTTTCGTCCACTTGTACACCTTATTTATGGTGGTGCCGATATTTAATACCATGATGCGAATTGATCGCAGCCTGATCGAAGCGGCTTACGATGCGGGCGCAAGCGGTTGGCAAATCCTGACGCAGATTATTCTGCCCTTATGTAAACCCGGTATCGCGATTGGCAGCATCTTCGTGATCACACTGGTGATGGGTGATTTTGTCACGGTTCAGACCATGTCTGGGGGGCAAAGCGCTTCGGTAGGTGTGGCAATGAACAATAAACGTGCGCTTTTGCAATATCCGGCCGCTGCAGCAGATGCCATGATTCTGTTGGCCACGGTGCTGATCATTGTTGCGTTGCTGATGCGTGCGGTGAATATCCGCAAGGAGCTGTGACATGACCCGGCGCGGTAAGAGTTTCATTCCCCTGTTGGTTTTTTTCGTGTTGTTCGTACTCTTCATGTACGGCCCCATGTTTGCCATATTTACCCTGTCATTTCAGGGTCCCGATGGCGGGCTGACTTTTCCCATGAGAGGAATGTCTTTGCACTGGTTTGAAGATCTGTTCAAGCCACAGCGGGTGGGTGATTTTAAAGGTTCTTTTTTGAGATCCTTGTGGCTCGCCAGTATCGTGATGATTCTAACCGTGGTAATTTCATTATCTGCAGGGTTGGCATTTCGCAAAGGTTTTAAAGGTGCCTCAGTCGTTTTTTACCTGACAATTTCCAGTCTTATTGTTCCATCGATCCTGCTGACATTGGGCATCGGCTTGCAGTTTGATCAGCTCGGTCTCGAGTCGCACTGGTATAGTTCCGGGTTGGGGGCGCATTTGAGCTGGACATTACCATTTGGCTTGCTGATTATGTTCGCCGTATTCAATCGCTTCGATAAATCCTACGAGGAAGCCGCACGCGACATGGGAGCGTCACCCAGGCAGGTTATTCAGCATGTAGTAATTCCAATAATTGCACCGAGCCTGGTGGGTGTAGGTCTGTTTGGATTTACCCTGAGTTTTGACGAATTTGCACGATCACTTCTTGCCATGGGTGTCTACAACAGCCTGCCCCTGGAAATCTTTGGCATGACCACGACCGTAACAACACCGACTTTATATGCGTTAGGGACACTGACTACTGCCATCTCGTTTCTGATTATCGGCATCAGCTTCGCGATCATCGCTTGGTTAAACAAAAGAAGGCAGCGCCTGACGGATAAAGCGTCGTGAGTCATGCCTGAGTTGCTCCTGATCAATCCCAATACCACGCAGAGCATGACCTCCACCATGGCGCTTGCCGCTCGCAGTGTGGTTCCGCAAGATGTTCAAATAATAGCGGTGACCAGCGAATACGGTCCGACCAGCATTGAGGGGTATTACGACGAAGTGTTTGCAATACCCCCAATGCTGGACCTCATTCGGGAGCTGACCAGCCCAGTGGATGGCGTGATCATCGGTTGCTTTGATGATACCGGAGTCGAGGCCGCTCGATGTATCAGCGAAGCACCAGTAATGGGAATTTGCCAGGCTGCCTGCCAACATGCCAGTTTGCTGTCGGCATCATTCAGTATTGTCACCACGCTTGCCCGTTCGGTTCATCCCATCGAGAGACGTGTATTGGATTACGGGTTCGAACGCCAATGCCAGTCGGTGCGTGCCAGCGATATACCGGTGCTAGCGCTCGAACGCTGTGATGATGATGCAATGAATGCATTGTACCAACAGATAGAAGGCGCGCTGGAACAGGATAACAGTGAAGCGATTGTGCTCGGTTGTGCCGGCATGGTGGATTTGCAGGAATCGCTGCAACAAAAGTATCAGGTACCTGTCATTGAGGGCGTTACTGCCGCGGTGTCGATCATGCAGGGTCTGGCTAGGTTACCGAGTAATACCTCACGCCGTAACACTTTTGCCAGTCCTTTGGAAAAAGACTATCAAGGTGTTTTCAATCGCTATTCACCCGCTAGGAATAATAAATGACTTACCCCAATACCTACCTGATTGAACACCCGCTGATTCAACATAAATTAACGTTAATGCGTGAGAAGCAGACAGCGAGTGCATCATTTCGCCATTTGTTACGTGAGATATCCCTGCTGCTGGGTTACGAAATCACCCGTGACCTGGAAGTTGTCGAAAAGACGATAGAGACCCCTCTGGAGAACATGCAAGCGCCTGAGCTGTCAGGTAAAAAACTCTGTTTTATCTCAATCTTGCGTGCCGGCAACGGGTTGTTGGATGGGCTCCTGGATTTGGTACCTTCAGCCAGGGTAGGTTACGTGGGTTTATATCGGGATGCTGACACACTGGAGGCTATCGAATACTATAAGAAGCTTCCAAAGCATATCCATAATCGGCCGGTCATAGTTGTTGACCCGATGTTGGCGACAGGACACAGTGCGATCGCAGCTATCGATATCATTAAGTCAAGTGGCGCCAATAGAATAAAGTTTCTTTGCCTGTTAGCCTCTCCTGAAGGTATTAAGAATTTCAACGAAGCCCATCCTGATGTACCAATTTTTACCGCAGCAATTGATCGCGAGCTGAATGATCATGGCTATATCTTGCCAGGCCTTGGTGACGCGGGTGATCGTTTGTTTGGTACCCGATAACAGCTACTTTATGATTCACATATCATTCGATTAAAAAAACTCTGTAGGTTTGCGCTAAACGTGCAGTGCACCCGCTTAAGAAAATACTAACTCGTTGAGTAAAGTGGAAAAATACCCCTTGATACCGGTAGGTTGGGATCGAGGGCATTGATGAGTTTTCAGCTATGCCTGCTGGCACTTATTTTGGCGCGTAGAAATCCGCTAACCTGTCAATCTCCTCATCGGTTAAAGGCATGACGAAGGCGCGCATGGCCAGTTGGGCAAAGGTATTGCTGCCATAGAAACCGGCCAGGTAACAACCCTAGTTAAACCATTCGGTTTTGCTCGGCCACATCATTAAGCTGAGAATTCCGAGGATGATCAACATCGTGGTATTGGATGCGATACCGAGGATGATGGTCAGTTTAAGATGGGTGCGTTGATCCATCTTGCCGACCCGGTAGACCGGGGCGTAGACACCGACTAGCTCGATCATGAAAAACACCCATTCGGTCGCCCATTCCCATACAAAGCTGTGGATCCGTGCCGAGATCCCGCGCGGGCTGGCTACCGATGTCAAATACCAGATACCGGGCCCGGTGATCGAACCGAGAATATTGGAGAATACCGGGAAGAACAGGCCGTAGCGCTTGACGAATTCCAGTAACTCAGGACGGTTTTGCCGATATGTGATGGTCGCCAGAGCCATGAAGAATAAGGCTGCAGCCACCGATGTGTGGGAAAAAAGCATGTGGATGGTTGATATGATGCCAACAAACCAACCGTTGCCAATACCTGTCTGGTATCAGATAGGATAGAGGCCTAACAGGTCCATAAGCCCACCATCGTTGAAGATTAAAACCAGCTAAAGACCAAGAAGGGTTCTCGGGGTGTCATAGAAAACTTTCAATCAGCGATGATTTCCCGAAATCGGTTTGGAACCCTACTGGTGGCGGGTTTGAAATTTTGCTCAATCCATGAAAGTGACTTATGTGTAAGCCAGGTAGGTCATTTCAATATTGAAACAGATACCTGATACAAATTCGCACTTTCAGGCAGGTATCACGTTGAGAAATATTGAGCTGGCGGAAATATAGTTGTGGAGACAGGGGCTCTTGTAGCTTTGTTTCACCCGCTTCGCAGGATATAATGACCTTGCCTACAATCCCATTCCAACACCACTCTAAGGGAGGCTGCCATGGAACGCATCGTAAAACTCTTCGTCACCGGCCCAGAGCAGGATCAGTTGGCCGAACAATTTTCTGTCGTTGAATCTTACCCCGGATTTTTGCTGGTTAAGATAGATGAATCTGCATTAAGCAATATTGCCAGTAGATACCCTGTCGAGGATATCACCGGGCAGTATCAAATACGTGCCGGTCAGCGTCTACTCAATACCGAGTTACCGCGCATTGACCACAAAGGCAAGACCCGTACCCATCCGGATTACAAGGGGGTGCGGAAATTGCTGCCTGGTAAGCACCATTACCTGGTGCAATTTATTGGTCCGATCAAGAAGCAATGGCTGGCCGCCGTCAATAAAGCCGGCGGCAAGCTACAGTCACCTTATAAAGGATTCAGTTACGTGGTGCAGGCTGATGAGTCCGGATTGGCTGCCATTGCCGCGTTACCGTTCGTGCGCTGGACGGGGCATCTGAGCCATGGCGATCGTGTTGCGCCAGCCGTCATAAAGTTTGCCAAGCGCAAATCCAGTGAAACCGGTGCAGAGCTGCCGCGCACCCGGGTTTTGCCAGGGCTCTACGAAGTCGAATTTTTCGACAAGGCTACAATGAAAGGGGCTAATAAAGCGATCAAGGAGATCGGCTTCAAGATTCTGGAAAGTGATCAGAAGACGCGCCTGATGATAGTGCAAATGGTGGATAGCAGGTATGCCAGCAAACGGATACGCGAACTGTCTGCGGTTCACGGCGTGCGTTACATCCGCGAACACAGCTTGAAGCGAACCAGTAACGATTTGGCGCCACGCCTGATGAATGCCTCGCAGGCACTCGACCCGGGTAGTTTAGGACTGGACGGAAAGGGCGAAATCGTAGCCGTTTGCGACACCGGTCTCGATAGCGGTGATCCGGCTTCAATCCATCCCGATTTCACAGGACGTATCTCGCACATCCAGAGCTATCCGATAAAAAGCTACTTCAGTCCCTACATCGACAACGCAGGCGGCGATGATGGCCCTGCCGATTATGATAGTGGTCACGGCACACATGTGGCCGGCTCGGTGCTGGGAGATGGTAAGTCCAGTGCCGGACTCAGCGGTGTCGAAGGCCCGATCCGTGGTCTCGCGCACAAGGCGAGACTGGTTTTCCAGGCCGTTGAACAGGAAATGAAATGGAAGAATAACGATTATTATGAATCGATAGGCCGCTACCTGCTGGCGGGTATTCCTAACGACATCCAGGTGTTATTTGGCGATGCCTATGAGCAGGGTGCACGCATCCATTCCAATTCTTGGGGCGGTGGCGACCCCGGAGCCTACGACTCACAAAGTGAGCAGCTGGACCGCTTTGTCTGGGAGCACAGAGACTTTTGCGTCCTGGTCGCTGCGGGCAATGATGGCACCGACAATGACGGCGATGGCAAGATCAACGCGATGAGCGTGACCTCCCCGTCCACGGCAAAGAACTGCCTATGCATCGGCGCTTGTGAGAACGAACGCCCCGGATTTAACAGCCAGCGTTATGGTGGCTGGTGGCCTGGCGACTACCCGGTTGCACCCTATAACAATGCCCCGATGGCTGACGATCCCAGCGATGTCGTTGCATTCAGCAGCCGTGGGCCGACAGAGGATGGCCGCATTCGCCCAGACCTGGTGGCACCGGGTACATTCGTGCTGTCAACCCGTTCGACGATGATTGCAAGCAACAACAATGCCTGGGCCGCTTTCCCGGCATCGCGCAAGTACTTCCACATGGGCGGTACGAGTATGGCTACACCCTTGGCCGCAGGCGCTGCGGCCCTGGTTCGCCAGTACCTGCGCCGTGATGCCGGTATTGCCACTCCCTCCGCGGCTTTGATCAAGGCCGCGCTGATCGCCGGGGCGACGCGTCTGCCGGGCGTGTCCGAAGACAATCAGCAGGTTGACAATGAGCAGGGATTCGGTCGTATCAACCTGGATGCAGTGCTGGCGCCACAAGACCCCGTCAGCGTGCAGTTTTTCGATATCAGTGATGGCTTGGAGACCGGCGAAAGCTGGACCCAGGAGTTGACTGTGGCATCCTCGGAGTTACCACTGCGCGTGGTCATGGCCTATAGCGATTACCCCGGTGAAGCCCTGGTTAACAACCTGAACCTGATGTTGACCGCGCCGGATGGTTCACACCACGTCGGCAATGCATCCAGTGGTAGCCTGGTCATGGATGCGACCAACAATGTTGAACTGATTCATATCGAACAGCCAGCTGCCGGAACCTGGAAGCTCGATGTCATTGCCTCCAATGTGCCGGAGTCAGCACAGGATTTCGCACTGGTAGTCATGGCGGATATTGGTGAACCAGCGGCAAGTAACCTGATCCGGGTCACCAGCACAGCTGAGCTGGAAATCCCGGACAACGACGCCGATGGCATCAGCGATACACTGACCGTTGAGCAAGAAGGTATCGCTGCAGGCATCGCGTTGGAAATCGATCTCAGCCATACCTACATCGGAGATCTGATATTGGAACTGGTTTCACCGGAAGGAATCGGTATCACCCTGCACAATCGCCAGGGCGCCAGTGCAAACGATATCCGCAAACGTTTCGATGTGTATAACACACCGGCGTTGCAGTTGCTTGTTGGTGGTGAGATAAGCGGGCCGTGGCGCCTTGAGGTTTCCGACCGTGCGCGTGTGGATAGCGGAACCCTGCATGGCTGGACACTTGAACTGGTGAGCGAAAGTGACAGCTGGCTGGAGCGGGACTCCGAGCCCGCACTGCAGATTCCGGACAATAACAAGGTCGGTATTACCGATGTGATCGAAATTGACCGGCAGGGCGAGGTAGAGCAACTTGAAGTCTGGGTCGATATCACCCATACCTGGATCGGTGACCTAAGGGTCAGCCTGGTCACTCCCGCTGGTGAGACATTGTTGTTGCATGATCGCAGTGGGGGGCAACAGGATAACCTGATCAAGCTCTACGACCTTGATTCACTGCCGGAAATCGTATCGTTGTTGCACTCGCCAGCAACAGGCGACTGGTCGCTTACTGTCAGCGACAATGCCGGGCGCGATACCGGCAAGCTCAACGCCTGGGGACTGAAAATGAAGCTGAAGTCCTGATCGGCT